>NZ_QSFR01000011.1:0-73371 GCF_003467925.1 Collinsella sp. AM43-1
GTTCATCCTGAGCCAGGATCGAACTCTCCGTCCAAAATATTTGGGCTTCGAGCCCGTCCGGTCCTCTCAGTTCATCGCTGATCGGTTCCGTTCGATTCATATGGTTCTATTTGATAGGAAAAGGAATTTCTCGGGGCCGCCTCTCGGCGGCCTTGCGAAAAACAAATCCAAGTTAGACCATTTCAAATGGTTCGATGTCTGCCCGGATGCGACACTCGTAAGTGTCCATCCTCGCAGTATCCGGTTCTCAAGGTGCACGCCTGGCGGCTGATCCGGTCCGACCGGGCCGCGCGGCAAGGAGATATATTGCCAGACCGCGAAGCGATGTGGGACGTCAATTCCACTCTTCACAAGTCCTACACAATGTATCGCTTCCTATATAAGAAATAGAAAGGCTGGTGCAGAAATACTGCACGTATCAGATGATGACCCTTCGGTTTAGAGATATATAAAGATCGGTCACCTGTAACTGTCTATCTACCCGCGCTTTTGCTAAATAAACCAGCGCTTTAGATAAAAAGAGGGAGCGCCGCGCACAGCGCGACACTCCCCTAGCGATTCAAGAGAATCAATTAGGCCTCGAGAGCCTTCTTGGCGATGGTAGCCAGCTCGTTGAAGGACTCGATGTCCTCGTAAGCCATTTGAGCCAGGACCTTGCGGTCGAGCTCGATGCCGGCAACCTTCAGGCCGTGCATGAACTGAGAGTAAGAGATGTCGTTCAGGCGAGCAGCAGCGTTGATACGGGTGATCCAGAGAGAGCGGATCTCGCGCTTCTTGTTGCGGCGATCACGATACTGATACTGCAGGGAGTGCTGGACCTGCTCTTTAGCATGCTTGTAAGTACGCGAAGCGGCACCGTAGTAACCCTTCGCACGGTGCATAACGGTACGGCGCTTCTTCTTGGCGGCAACAGCGCGCTTAATACGTGCCATGTTCTATCAACTCCTAGACGGTAAAACGAAAAATGGGAACGCGAACTTAGGCGAGACGCGACTTGATGACCTTGCGGTCGGCAGCGGCAATCTCGGTCTCCTGACGGAAGCCACGCTTACGCTTGGTGGACTTCTTGCTCAGGATGTGGCTCTTGAAAGCCTTGGCGCGCATAAGCTTGCCGGTACCAGTCTTGCGGAAACGCTTCTTGGTGCCGCTGTGGGACTTCATCTTAGGCATGAAATACTCCTTAATCGGTTACAGAACACTAGTTACTTGGTATCGCTTGCCGCTTTATCCTCATCGAAGGCGCCCTTAATCGGGGCGAGCAGCATAAGCATGTTACGGCCTTCCATCTTAGGCTTGGACTCGACCGTAGCGTAAGGCTTGAGATCCTCGGCGAGACGCTCGAGAACGTTAAGACCCTGCTCCGGGTGAGCCATCTCACGGCCGCGGAACATGATGGTGATCTTAACGCGTGCGCCCTTCTTGAGGAAACGCAGAACGTGGCCCTTCTTGGTCTCGTAGTCGCCAACGTCGATCTTGGGTCGGAACTTCATTTCCTTGACCTCGACCTTGGACTGGTTCTTACGAGCGGCCTTGGCCTTCATGGCCTGCTGGTACTTGAACTTACCGTAGTCCATGACCTTGCAGACCGGCGGCTCCGCGTTGGGAGCGATCTCGACCAGGTCGAGACCCTGATCGTCGGCGACGCGCTGGGCATCGCGGATGGCGAACAGGCCGAGCTGAGAGCCATCGACGCCAATCAAACGGCACGAAGATGCAGTGATCTCGTCGTTGATGCGGGTGTCATCAGACTTAGCTATTTTCCCTACCTCCATTCATAAAAAAAAACCCGGCGCTTCTTTGCAACCAGGTCGTACACATAGACATCCTCGGTATGAGGAAGGGAATCTAAGTTGTATGACCAGTCAGCTGCTCATTGGCGCCAAAAGGTGGGAACCCTCAGGTTCCTCTTTAGGGCATTGCGGGAACAACGCCTTGCGAATAATAACACGTACCGCGCGTTATCACATTACGTACACGAAAAAGGGGGCCGCAACCCCCTTGAAGCGCAGGTGCATGTATGGTGCCCGAGGCGAGACTCGAACTCGCACGTTGTTGCCAACGGTGGATTTTGAGTCCACTGCGTCTGCCAATTCCGCCACTCGGGCACGTAATGCGTGAGTTAGTTTATCACAGCTTTCTGTTGATTAGTCCGAAAATGGAACTTCGAGCATTTCGATGAGTTCGACCGAACGGAGCATCTCACGCTGGCGGCACCCGCGTCCGTTAACCGAGGCTTCGCCCATCTGGTTGTCGTAGGGATCCTCGCGCATGCCGTCGAAAGCAGGCACAAACTCAGCCTGGAATCGATCGTTGGCCACCATACGCCACGGGTCGAGATTGCCAAAGTAGTGACGACGACGCCACTCCTCCCCCATCCTGCGTGCGGAGGAACCAAACGATACGTCGGCGTTAAGCCAACCGGTCTGGGGTGTATAGAACTCGGCCCAGTCGTGCGGTCCCACCGAATCGGGCGCAACATACAGGCCGCTCTGCCAACGGGCAGGAACGCCCGCGATGCGGCACATGGTGATAAACGTGAGCGCCATAACGCCGCAATCGCCGCGGAGCGAGTGTGCGCAGTCGTCGGCAATAGATCCCAAAAGCAGGTACGGTGGCTGATAGCGATAGTCGATATGCTGTGTCAGGTAATCATAGATAGCACGGGCGCGATCGAGCGGATCCTCGAGCCCGTCAACGACATGTTCGGTCAGTTGTTGTAAATATGGCGTGAACTCAATGTGCGGACGGTCCTCGGAGGTGTCCTCGGGCAGCGGCGCGTCCATACACGGATGCGCCGGAAGCGCACCCCCATAGATATCGCGATAAGCGGCATCGATTTGATAGCGATAGGTCACTGAGAACGAGCGATCAGTCAAGGAGACCCACGAGGCAGTACGCGCCGAGGCGCTCGCAGGAGCAACGGCCCCCTCCGGCGTCATATCAAGCATCTCGACCTGAGATTGCTGGCGGCAGGCGGCGGCAACGGGAAGCCACGCGCGAACAGTCTCTCCCTCCAAAGCACCGGGGACAGACACGCATGCCTTAAGCGTGATGGCGCGAGACAGCCCGCCCCGCGACTCCATCTCCTCGAGCATCTGGTTGCGCAGCGCAATTCCATCCGTAGAATCGGGACGCAGACCCGGGACCTCCTTGGGGTACACGCGAAGTGAATCGAGGAAGTTATCGAGAACAAACAGCTCGCCATCGATAAAGCGCCAGTCAATACGCTTACGATTAATCAGGTCATCGAACTGCTCTTCGGTAAACTCAGGCCACTCCTCGCGAATCATCGCAATGGCCCGATCACGCGACACCGAAAAATGAAGCGGCGTCTCGAGCATGCGATACCGCTCTGCACGAACACAAGCAGCCAGCGAAGGCTCAGGGTTCTGCTCCAAAAGGCGATCGCAGGCAGCAACAGCCTGCGTCAAATATCCGGCATCCTTAAGACGAAGAATCTCAGGCGTTAGCCCAATATCGAGATGGCGAAAATCATCACAGCAAACATCGACAGAGCAACCAACAGGGCCCTCGTCAATAACCTTCTCATCCGAAGGCAGTACATCAATAACAGCCATACCAAACTCCAAGTCATTAGAACTCTTGAAGCACATTGTAGCGAGATAAAAAAGAAAGCCCCAATAAAGGAGCTCTCAACACCGATAAACGGTACCTCTAAAAATGAATTCAGACTTGTAAGCCTGCGGCGTTAAACGAAGGAAGCCCCGTCCCCCGGAACCGTTTCCTTGGCGCGACTTCTGGCGAAGCCAGTAGCCATTTTAATTCAGCCCAGTAACCCTGTAGCGAGTTAACAAAGGAGGCCCCGTTTCCCCGGAGCTGATTCCGTCGCGCGACTTCTGGCAAAGCCAGGTGAGCGCGAGGGAAACAGCGTAGGGGAAACGGGGCCTCCGGCGGGAAGTTAAACCGCTACTTACGCCTTGTTGACGGAGCCAAACTCCTCCATGAGCTCCTTGGTGCGGGCAACGATGTTGTCGCGACCAGGCTTGAGGAGCTTGCGGGGGTCAAAGCCCTTGCCCTGCTGATCCTTGCCAGCCTCGATGTACTCGCGGACGCCCTTGGCGAAGACGAGCTGCAGGTCAGTGTTGACGTTGATCTTGGAGATGCCCAGGGAGATGGCCTTCTTGATCTGATCCTCGGGGATGCCGGTGCCACCGTGCAGAACGAGGGGCAGGTCACCGGTCTGGGCCTTAATCTCGCCCAGACGCTCGAAGGAAAGACCAGCCCAGTCGGCGGGGTACACGCCGTGGATGTTGCCGATGCCGCAGGCGAGGAAGTCGACGCCCAGGTCAGCGATCTGCTTGCACTCAGCAGGATCAGCGAGCTCGCCGCTGGAGGTCACGCCGTCCTCGGTGCCGCCGATGCCACCGACCTCGGCCTCGATGGACATGCCCTTGGAGTGGGCAAGCTCAACGAGCTCCTTGGTGCGGTCGAGGTTAAGCTGGAAGGTCTCCTCGTGAGAGCCGTCATACATGATGGACGTGAAGCCGGCCTCGATGCACTTGAAGCAGTCTTCGTAAGAACCGTGATCGAGGTGAAGGGCGACGGGAACGGTAACGCCCGTGGCCTCGACGGCAGCCTTGACCATGTCGGCGCAGACCTTGAAACCGCCCATCCACTTAGCGGCACCAGCGGTGCACTGAAGGATCAGCGGAGACTTGGCCTCCTCGGCGGCCTGGAGAATAGCCAGGGTCCACTCGAGGTTGTTGGTGTTGAAGGCACCAAGACCGTACTTGCCGGCCTCGGCCTTCTTGAGCATGTCTGCTGCGTTGACGAGCATAAAAGAAACCTCCTGTAAGGTTGCTCCGATAACGCCTGAGATTTTACCACGGCGCACCCGAGCATAAACGTTCGTTTGTTCACGAATATCGTCCAAACAGACTTTTTTGACCGTTTGCCCTACGAAATCGACCCGTTGGGGAAAAATAGCTTGACGTTTGGACGCTTCTCGTGCTTCAAAAGCCGACTATTAAGCTACATCTGCATGAAAGGGCTCTGCATGAGCTCGCGTGCCATGGTGGTCGAATCGCCATGGCCGGTTAGGCAAACGGTATCGGGCGGGAGAAGCTGGGCGAGCTTGGAGAGCGAGCGCAGGATCGCCGCCTCGTCTCCTCCAGAAAGATCGGTGCGGCCATGCCCACCCGGGAATAGCGTGTCGCCCACAAAGGCAATGTTCCCCTGCTCAGTGGCGGCGAACAGAACGATGCCGCCCGGTGTGTGCCCGGGCACCTCAATTACCTGCAGGCAAATGTCGCCCAGCTCAATGGTGTCGCCCTCGGCAAGCAGCCGCGTCGGCTCACCTGGATCGGGCGTCTCGATGCCCCACATCGCTCGCTGCTCCTCGATATTCGCATGCGGCACTGCTGCGTCCTTGCCACACAGCTCGTACAGGACGTCGGCGCCAACGGCGGCCCGAACTCCAGCGACACCGCCAACATGGTCGGCGTGACCGTGCGTGCAAACGGCGCCGAGCACCTGCACATCGGGGTGTTCGGCTCGAATATGCTCCACCAAGCGCTCGCCTTCCCATGCGGGGTCGATAATCACGCACTCATTGTCCGAAATGACAGCATAGCTATTGGTCTGAATGGGACCGTTTACGAGCGTCTCGATCTCGACCGATCCCTTGGGAGTTAAATCCAAGGACACAGCACTCATGTCCCTCTCCTCTCTATAGAACTCGAGGCATCAAACGATGCCTCGAGTGTAGCGAATATCGATAATATGGCACGTTCGTCGCGACTAAACGCGGCGCTTAAGCTGGGCTCCACCCTCGCCGGGCATCAAGCGACGCGCGTCGTAGACCGAGTCAACGCTGCTGATAGAGGCCAGCAGCGGATCCAGACCACTCGCGTCCGAGATCTCGACCATAAAGCGCAGGGTTGCAATACCCTCGCGGTTGGTCGACGTGGCGGCAGAAAGGATATTGCCACCCGCATCGCCAATGGCAATGGTGACATCCTTGAGCAGGCCCATGCGGTCCAGGCACTCGACCACGATCTCGACCTGGAAGAGGGTGTCGGCAGCGCCGTCCCATTCCACATCGATCATGCGCTCGGGATGCTCCATAAGACCCTTGACGTTGGGGCAGTTGGCGCGATGCACCGAAACGCCACGACCGCGCGTGATGAAGCCGACGATGTCGTCGCCCGTCACGGGGTTGCAGCAATGGGCCAGACGGACCAGCAGGCCGCTGTTGCTCTCGCCCTTGACGATAATGCCGTTGCTGGCGCTCTTGCCGCGCTTTTGCGGCTTGCGGTTGGAGCCGCGGGCAGGCTGCTTGACGACCTCGGCGATAGCCTCGGCCTTGGTGAGCTGTTCCTCGGGTTTGGGGTCCAAGATTTGCTCGACCTTATTGCCAACGGCACGTGGGGCGACTTTGCCCGCACCAACGGCGGCAAACAGGTCCTCGAGCTGCTTATAGTTAAACTGCTCCGCCACGGCGTTGAGCGCACGCGTGGATCGTGGCGTAGAGATGCCATATCCGCGCTTGCGCAGGTCCTTAGCCAGTATATCGCGGCCGGCGGCAGCGTCGTCGTCCTTGGTCGCGGCGGCGAAGTAACGGCGGATCTTTGACTTGGCGGAAGGTGTCTTAACGATCTTGAGCCAATCACGCGACGGCTTGGAACTCTTGTTGGTCAGAATCTCGACACGGTCGCCCGTCTTGATCTCGTGCGTGAGCGGGGCCACCGCACCGTTGATCTTAGCGCCGACGCAGTGGTTTCCCACCTCGGTGTGAACGGCGTAGGCAAAGTCGAGCGGCGTGGAGCCGGCACGAAGCGCCATGACCTCGCCCTTGGGCGTAAAGACGAAAATCTCCTGATCGAAGAGGTCGACCTTCAGCGAATGCAGGTATTCCTTGGCGTCGGTGATCTCATCAGACGCAGCCCAATCGAGCGAATGTTTGAGCCAGTTAATCTGGTCATCCAGACGCTGGGCATCATTGGTCTTAGACGCAGACGATCCGCCCGATTTCTTATACAGCCAGTGGGCGGCAATGCCGTACTCGGCCTGCTCATGCATCTCGTAGGTTCGAATCTGAATCTCGAGCGGACGAGCCGTGGGTCCGATAACCGTCGTGTGAAGCGATTGGTAGTTATTGACCTTGGGCATGGCGATATAGTCTTTAAAGCGACCGGGCATGGGGTGCCACAGCGTATGCACCGCACCGAGCGTGGAATAGCAATCGCGCACCGAATGGGTGATGACGCGCAGCGCCACCAGGTCGTAAATCTCGGAGAACTCCTTGCCCTTGCGCTTCATCTTTTGATAGATAGACCAATAGTGCTTGGAACGGCCGTTGATCTGAAAGCCCTCCAGGCCAATGCGGTTGAGCTCATCGGTGAGCGTCTTGATAGTCTCGGCCAGATAGCGCTCGCGAACCTCGCGCGACTCGGCTACCATGCGCGAGATGCGCTGGTAGGCATCGGGCTCCAGGTAAAAGAAGGACAGGTCCTCGAGTTCCCACTTGATAGAGCTCATGCCCAGACGGTCGGCCAAGGGCGCGTATACGTCCATGGTCTCGCGGGCCTTAAACAGGCGACGGTCCTCGCGAAGGGCCGCCAGCGTACGCATGTTATGCAGGCGGTCGGCAAGCTTGACGATAATGACGCGGATGTCCTTGGACATGGCAAGGAACATCTTGCGCAGCGTGAGGGCCTGCTTCTCGTCCATGCTGTCGACTTCGATGTTGGTGAGCTTGGTCACGCCATCGACGAGCTCGGCCACCGTATCGCCAAACAGGCCGGAAACATCGGCAAGCGAGGTCTCGGTATCCTCGACGGTATCGTGCAACAGCGCGGCGCACACCACATCGCAGTCCATCTTGAGATCGGCCAAAATGATGGCCACCTCGACGGGATGGTTGATGTACATCTCACCCGAGCGGCGCTTTTGGTTGCAGTGCTTCTCGGCAGCAAAGCAATAGGCCTGCTCCACCTTAGAGAAGTCGTCCTCATTCATATATTTGAGGCACAGGCGCTCTAGCTTGTCGTAGCTGTCCGCCATAATCTCGGGCGGCAGCTCATCGGCATGCTTATAGTGCTCCATCTCCGAAAACGGCTGGAGGGTGGAATCATGGGCGGTACGGGCTGCGGCATCCATCGAGGTCCCCTTCCCCTAGGCCCGCGGTACGATCGGGCGGTTAACTTTGGCTAGCATATCAGAAGCGCACGAATCGAGCGCCCAGCTCCGGAAAGCCGAGAACTCCATGCGCGAGCGCAAGCCCTCCAAATAGCGAATTGACCTGCTCAATTGCACGCGGCCAGGGTTTTCGGCCATCGCGATGCGACGCGTATCGTCAAACCCCGAAACGCGACAGAAACCGAGCTCTTCGAAGATTCCCAGGCCGCTTTCCACCGAGCGCTCGTCGACCGGCGTGCGAGCATCGATGGCAAGGCACATCTGCGCAATGTCGATATCGCTTGCGCAGAATGAATCGTCCCCCGTCTTGCCACGGTTGGAGCGCCACATGGTCTGCAGCGCTCGATAGAGCGTGACAAGCTCATCGCGCTCGGGCGCGTAACAGTCGAGTAGGCGCTCGTTAATGCGAGCGTCACGCGACGAATAGAGCAGGTGAATCACGGCAGGTTGGCCGTCGCGACCGGCGCGTCCGCTCATCTGGTTGAACTCGATGGCGCCAAAGGGCATGTGGTAGAGCACGACATGGCGGATATCGGGCAAGTTCACGCCCTCACCAAAGGCAGAGGTCGAAACGATGCAACTGAGGTTTCCGTCACGAAACGCTTCCTCTACGCGGCGGCGATCGGAACGCGCGAGCCCGGCGTTATAGAACGCGATATGGGTCGCACAGTCTGGCACGCGTTTGCGCAACGTCTTGGCGAGCGCCACGGACTGGTCGCGCGAATTGACGTAAATGACGGTCTTCTCCCCCGTCGCCACGATCGACACCAAACGATTCTCGCGGCTCGCAAGGTCGCGGTCGTCCTCGAGCTGCAGGTTCTCGCGCACCGTCTCGTCGACCACCGTGCGAGTAATCGGCAGCATGCGGGCAAGCTCGGCCACGACCGGAGCCGTCGCGGTGGCCGTCGCAGCCATAACAACCGGGTCGCCCAGGGCTTTGAGGATATCGGGCATGTCGAGATAGGCGCTGCGGTCGCCGCCCTTGGCAAGGCCGGCGTGGTGCGCCTCATCGATAACGACAAAGCCGATGCGGCCCGAACGCGCGAAGCGGTCACGGTGGATAGATAGGAACTCGGGCGTCGTGAGCACGATACCGGTGCGGCCCGAAGCTAGGCCGGCGAACACATCATCGCGTGCGGCCTCCACGGTCTCGCCGGTCAGCACGCCAACGCCAATGCCAAGCGCTGCCATCGTCGACGAGAGGTGATAGGCCTGGTCGGCAACAAGCGCACGCAGCGGATAGACAAAGATGCTCGCACGTCCGCGAAGGACAGCCTCGCGCGCAGCATGTACATGGAAGATGAGAGACTTGCCGCGGCCCGTTCCCATAACGGCCAAGACGCTCTGGTGGTCGGCCAAGGCATCGAGCGCCTCAACCTGCGCGCGGTGCGGCTGGTTCGATCCGATAAAGCTATGGATAAGCGAGCGCGTGAGCTCGGTATAGGAAAGCTGGGCGAGCGTCTCGCGCTTACGCGACTCCAGGCGCAGGCCGGAATCCGCCGGCTGCACGCCACGACGAAGCTCGCATGCCGGATCGTCGACGCTGGGCAGCGTGGTATCGCGGACCAGAACATCCTTGATCATGAGCTTGGGCTTCACACGCCCCTGCCAATGCTCGGCAACGGCCTCGAACACCAAGTCGACAGCGCTATCGCAGTTGATGAGCTTATCGATTTGCGGCACGCGGAACATAATGGCCGGCACACTCGCGGCGCCATCGGTCGCCACAAAGCGCATGTGCTCGCCGGTTTTGCCCACCACGGCGCGGTCGCACATCGTCACGCCCTCGGCAGCCAGCAGCGGCACCTTGTTGCCCTGGCCAAACGGCTCAAGACGGGAGATCTGCTCGATGGTCTCGATATTCAGCTCGGAAAGGTCGACGGTGGCGGCGACCTCGTCGGTGTCTTCAAAGTCCTCGGCGGGAAGCTCCGATAGCACGGCGGAAAGGCGGCGGCGGAACTCATCGAGCTTGGATGCCTCGATGGTCACACCCACCGCACCGGCATGTCCGCCGCGACGAATCAGCAGGTCGGAACAACGCTCGACGGCGTCGAACAGGTTGACCTTGCCCACCGAGCGACCCGATCCGCGCGCAACGCCGTCCTCAATCGAGAAGAGCAGCGCCGGCACGTGATAACGGTTGGTCAGGCGGCTCGCTACGATACCCTTGACGCCCTCGTGCCAGCCCTCGCCACCCACGACGATTGCGCGACCGCCGTCATAGGTCTCCTCGACCTTTGCCATGGAGTCGCGTGTGAGCTCCGCCTCGATCTCGCGGCGCTGACGGTTGATTTCCTCGAGCTCGGCTGCCAGTGCACTTGCCTCGATAGGATCGCGGGCAAGCAGCAGGTCGAGCGCCAGCTTGGGATCAGCCATGCGGCCGGCAGCATTCAGACGAGGGATGAGCGAAAACGACAGGCCGTCGGCCGTAATGGTAGAAAGGTCGGCCTTGGCAAGTGCGGCAAGCGCGATATAGCCGGGACGGGCCGTCACGCGCATCTGTTGGATGCCCTCGGCGACCAGTGCGCGATTCTCGGGCGTGAGCGGCATCATGTCGGACACGGTGCCCAGCGCCGCGACCTCGATCAGCGAACGCCAATACGACGGCTTGCCCAAACGCTCGCCCAGGACCTGCACCAGCTTGAGCGCCACACCGGCACCGGCAAGCTCGCGCGAGGGACCCTCGTCCTCGAGCTTGGGGTCGGTCAGGGGCACGCCCTGCGGCACCTGGTCGGACGGCTCGTGATGGTCCGTGACCACCAAATCGATCCCCAGGCTCTCCAGATAGGAGACCTCCTCCTTGGCGGCAATGCCGTTATCGACGGTCACGATCAGGTTGGGTTGGGCGAGCTCGTTGACGCGGTCGAGCGCCGCACGCGACAGGCCGTAGCCCTCGTCAAAGCGATGCGGAATAAACGGCGTGACGTTGGCGCCAAACGAACGTAGCGCCTCGGTCAACAGACAAGTCGACGTAATGCCGTCGACGTCAAAATCGCCAAAGACCGCGATGTGCTCGTGGTTGCGAATAGCGCGCTCGACGCGGTCGGCAACGACCGCCATGCCCGGAATAATGAGTGGGTCGGCCCAGTCGCGATCGAGCGAAGGCGTCAAAAACAGCTGGCCTTCCTCGATGGATGTTATGCCGTGCGCAACCATAATGCGCGCCACCAGCCCGGGTATGCCCAGGCCAGCCGAAAGCTCCTTTTCGAGCTCGGGGTTTTGCCGAGCGACTGCCCAGCGATGCGTCGTCTTAAGCGATGACATAGGCGCCCACCCCCGATAGGGGCAGGTCGCCGCGATACCTCTCACGGTTCATAGCGATGAGTCCTCTGTGTATACCCGCTTCGGCAGGCAGATCTGTTGAACGGATTTATTATACCGTGCAGCGCGGACGCACAACGTCCAGCACGCCGCGGTTTCGATAAACGAGGGCGGTAATACCCTCGAAATAATCGAGCGTTTCTGACGCACGGACGCATGCGAGCGTCTAGCATATCCATTCAAAACGGATTCACGAGCAAAGGGAGTCACAAGAGCATATGAAGCAATGGGTTGGACTGGGCAAGTTTCTTGCGGGGCACATGCAGGTCATCGTTCCGATTTGCGTGACGCTCGGCGTGCTCTTTCCCCGGCAGATCGGCGTGCTCAAGCCCATCGTTCCCGCCCTGTTTGCCTTTATGACGTTCCAAGGTGCGCTCAGCAACACCTTTCACCAGGTGGCCGAGGTGTTCCGCCGTCCCCTACATTTGATTTTGGCGTTATTTGTCTCGGCCGTGCTCATCCCCATCGCGGCGTATGCCATGAGCTCACTGTTCTTTGGTTCCAACCCAAACCTTGTCTGCGGCATCGCGCTCGAGTACAGCGTACCCGTGGCAGTCACCGCCTTTATGTGGATTAGCATGTTCGGCGGCAACGGCCCGCTCGCGCTCACCATCATCCTGACGTCCTCGGTCATCTCGCCCGTGACGATTCCGCTCACGCTGAAGCTCCTGCTGGGTGCCACCGTCGCAATCGATGTTCCGGGCATGATGCAGAACACGGCCTTTATGATCGCCATCCCTGCCGTGTTCGGCATCGTGATCAACGAGCTCACGCGCGGATGGGGACATGAGAAACTCTCCCCCGCGCTTTCGCCCGCCTGCAAGTTCATGATGATGGGGGTCATCGCGTCCAACTCCACCGCCATGAGCGAGTACGTGTTGCACATGAATGTTGAGCGCTTGGAAGTCGCCCTCTTTATTTTGGTCTTCGCCATCAGCGGCTTTGTCGTCGGTTTTCTGGTCGCCCGTGCGTTGCACCTGCCGTATAGCGAGACGACCACCATGTGCTTTACCTGCGGCATGCGTAACATCTCTTCGGGCGCCGTCATCGCCACGCAGTACTTTCCAGGCGAAGTCGTGTTTCCCGTCATGTGCGGAACGCTGTTTCAGCAGGTGCTCGCCTCGGTTATCGGACATCTCTTTGAGCGACTGACCGGCGAGGAGCGCGCCGCCCAACGCAAGCGCGTCGAGGCCGGCCGCGACGCCATGGGACGCTAGACCGTCCGCGTTACGCGGGTGTTAGTCTTGCTATACGAGCGTTTCCAGATGCGCACGCAGGCGATCAGCATCGATATCGAGCGTGGTCTCGGCATTAACCTGGGCCAAACGATAGCCGACAAAGTAGGGCGAAACCACCCAACGCGGAAGCGCCTTGGCAATGGTCCGGCCGTCCATGTGGTAGAAGAACAAGTTGTACGACTCCGCGCGGCCGCCGTGGTGCTCGTGCAGGATATAGCGCAGGGCCACCTGAATCGCATCGGCAAACAGGTCCGCTTCGGCTTGGTCGCGGGCGTCGTCGCTGGCGGCGATTCCCTGTGGAGCCGAGACGTTGACCTCAAAGAATCCCATAATCGGTTCGGTTGAGATGTTGACCGAGATTCTCCCCTGCTGCCAGACAGCGATGCCTTCAAAGTTGGCTAAGGTCAGCGCCGCATAGCCGTCCTCCTGTTCCAAGCCCACAATCTGCATGTGTGGATGGACGAGGCTGCCGCCCGAAAGCGGACCTTTGTTCTTATACATGAGTACACTGCGGTACTGCTGGGAATCGATCATCTGCTGCCAACAGCCCAGAGCAAACCGCATCACATGGTGGAGTTCATCCGGCTCATAGGTCACCAAGTCGGCATCGTGATCTGCCGATTCAATCAACACGGTTTGACGGGTGGCGCGCAAGGTCTTGAACCTATTCTCGAGCCAGATGCAGTCACCATCGCGCTGGATGATGTTGGCGAGCCCCTCCGTGTCACAAAAGGGGCACGCGGTGCCAGGGCGACGATTATCGTCGGGCTTACCGCTCGCCTGCTGGACGTCAAATACCAGCGCCACGGGTTATACCTCCAGCGGCACGATCTTGGTGCCATGGAGTTCGGAGACGCCCAGTGCCGCCGCCACGGTATCGCGATTGGCCGTGGAAATGCCGCCACCGGGAAGAATGGTCAGGCGGTCGCCCGCATACTCGACAAGACGCGACAGGTGCTCCAGGTTGTCCTCGATCGGCGTTCCGGCAGCACCACCATGCGTCAGGATGCGCGTGATGCCGCAGTCGGCGAGTAGTGTCAATGGCATCGAGCTGAGCCTCGAGCGAGAGCTGGTCAAAGGCCATGTGGAAGGTGATATCGATGACCCCGCGCTTGCACTCCTCGGTCGCGCAGCCCGTAGCCATCACGAGAGCGCCGAGGGTGAGCTCGTCGAGCGCCCAGCCGCCGGCACAGGGCTTGCAGCAGCCAAAGACCAGGCCGTCAACGCCGGCGCTCACGGCAAGACCCAAGTCCATCTCCATCATGCGCAGCTCGTCCTGATTGTAGTGAAAGTCACCGCCACGCGGGCGAATCATGCACATCACTCGCGCGTCATGCTCGTGAGCATAGCTGACCGTAGTGCTGATAACGCCGGCCGAGGGCGTAGTGCCACCAACGGCAAGGTTGTCGCACAACTCGATGCGCTTAGCACCGGCATCGATAGCCGCCGGCACACGCTCAAAGTTCTCGGCACAAAACTCGTACAGCATAGATAGACCCCCAAAGACAGCAGATGTTTTCCGACGGGCATTGTCACACACCCCCATGAAGTTGCGGTGGAATAAGGACTCTTTTGACCTCTGAGGCTCCCATTTAGTCCCTATTCCACCGCAACTTAAAGGGAATAGTCGTTGGCATCTGCCACAACGTCGATGTTTTGGCAACGACAGCGAAAACCCGCCAGAGCGAGCAAGGTGCCTTGAAACGAGGCGGCATTGACCTTCTGGTCATGCCGCCGAAGTTGAAAGGCAGATTGCCGCTCTGGCGGGCTTGCAGCGTCGAGCCGTTACGCGGTTTGGTAAAACCGCGTAACTAGTTAACCGCCCAGGTAGGCTTTACGCACGTTATCGTCGTGCAGGAGCTCTTGGCCGGTGCCGGTCATGGTGATCTTGCCGGTCTCGAGCACGTAGCCACGCGTGGCGATCGAGAGCGCCATCTGCGCGTTCTGCTCGACCAGAAGCACCGTGGTGCCGGCCTTGTGCAGGTCCTCGACAATCTGGAAGATCTGCTCAATCAGAATCGGCGCCAGGCCCATGGAAGGCTCGTCAAGCATGAGCAGTTTGGGGTTACTCATAAGGGCGCGCCCCATAACGAGCATCTGCTGCTCGCCGCCTGAAAGGGTGCCGGCGACCTGGCGACGACGTTCCTTCAGGCGCGGGAACTGCTCGTAGACGCGCTCCAGGCCCGGAGCCACCGTGGACTTGGGCTGCGTATAGGCACCCATCTCCAGGTTCTCCTCGACCGTCATCTGCAAAAAGGCGCGACGTCCCTCGGGAACCTGAGCCAGGCCCTTACCAACCAGCTTATCAGCGGGCGTATGGGTAATGTCCTCGCCCATAAACTTGATGGAGCCGGTCTTAGAGCGCAGCAGGCCCGAGACCGTCTTGAGCGTTGTGGACTTGCCGGCACCGTTCGCACCGATCAGGGCCACGATCTCGCCCTCGTTGACGTTAAAGGAGATGTCCTTGATGGCGTGGATGGCGCCGTACCAGACGTTGATGTTGTAGACGGAAAGCATCGGCTCTGCCATTTAGTTCTCCCCCTTATCCTGCTTGCCCAGATATGCCTCGATAACGGCATCGTTGTTCTGGATTTCCTCGGCCGTGCCCTTGGCGATAACCTTACCAAAGTTGAGCACGCAGATGCCCTCGCAGATGTTCATGACGAGCGACATATCATGCTCGATAAGCATGATGGCAATGCCAAAGGTGTCGCGAATCTTGACGATGTTCTCCATGAGCTCGGCGGTCTCGGACGGGTTCATGCCGGCGGCAGGCTCGTCGAGCAGCAGCAGCTTGGGGTTGGTGGCAAGCGCGCGGACGATCTCCAGGCGGCGCTGAGCGCCGTAAGGCAGCGAGCCGGCCTGTTCGCTTGCCAGATGCTCCATATCAAAGATGGACAGCAGCTCCATGGCACGCTCATGGGCGGCCTTCTCGTGCTTCCAGTACGTCGGCAGGCGCAGCACGCCCTCAAAACCGGAATAGCGCTCCTGGTTGTGCAGACCGACCTTGACGTTGTCCTCCACCGTCATGGTGTTGAACAGGCGGATGTTTTGGAACGTACGGGCGATGCCCATGCGGTTGACCTGATAGACCGACTTGCCCGAGGTGTCCTCACCGTCGAGCAGGATGGTGCCGTGCGTGGGCTGGTACACCTTGGTGAGCAGGTTGAAGACCGTGGTCTTACCGGCACCATTGGGGCCAATCAGGCCGGCGATCTCGGTCTTGCCGATAGTCAGGCTAAAGTCGTCGACTGCCTTAAGGCCACCGAACTCAATGCCCAGGTGGATGCACTCGAGCGCCGGGCGCTGGCCCAGATCGCGATCGGGAACGATGGCGCCAGAAGGATACGGGACCATCTTGCCCTTGTTGAACTCAAATTTACTGGGCATCGGCTGCCACCTCCTTCTTGGAAGCAAAACGGTCCTTGACGCGACCGAAGAACGCTTTAAGCTGCGGGTTGTTGGTAAAGATCATGACCAGGATCAGCACGATGGCATAGATGAGCATGCGGTAGTCCGAGAACTGACGGAGCAGCTCGGGAAGTACCGTGAGCAACGCCGCTGCGATGACGGAGCCGCGCATATTGCCCAGACCGCCCAAGACCACGAACACCAGAATCAGAATCGACGTGTTGAAGTCGAACTTAGTGGCGGAGAGCTGCGAGAAGTTGCCGCCGAAGAGGGCTCCGGCAGCGCCGGCGAGAGCGGCGGAAACCACGAAGGCGATCATGCGGTACTCGGTGACGGAGATGCCCACGGACTCGGCTGCAATCTTGTTATCGCGCACGGCCATGATGGCACGGCCGGTACGGCTGCGCACCAGGTTGAGCACGATCACGAGTGCGACCATGACCAAGATGGCACCGGCAAGGAAGGTCGAGTACGTCGACACGCCCGAGGCGCCCTGGGCGCCCTTGATGATGGCGGTGCCGTCCTCGAGCAGGTGCAGGTCGTCGATCGTGGAGTTGCCCGTGATGTTAAAGATCACATGCAGGCCGTGGGAGTCGACGCCCACGATAAGGCAGGTGACGATCTCTTTGATAATCTCGCCAAAGGCCAGCGTCACGATAGCCAGGTAATCGCCGCTCAGGCGAAGGACCGGGATGCCGATCAAGAAGCCCAGGATGGCGGCAGCGATGGCGCCGACCACGATGCTGATGACAAGACGTATCGGATCGGAGGGAACGGCGCTCTCGAGGGCGACCGCGGTAACGATGCCTGTATAGGCGCCGACGCTCATAAAGCCCGCGTGGCCCAGCGACAAGTCGCCCGCGATGCCGACGACGAGGTTAAGGGAGATAGCCATGACGATATAGGCCGTGATGGGAACCAGCTGACCGGCGATCATGCGCGGAATCATGTGGTTAGACTGCATAAAGAACACGATGGCGAACGCCACAAGGCACATGGCGTACGTAACAAAGTCGTGACGCGTCTGCTTGTCTTTAAGAAACTTCATAACGCTCACCTACACCTTCTCGGGGACGTACTTGCCCAAGAGGCCGGCAGGCTTGACGAGCAGGACGATGATCAAAACACCAAAGACGATGGAGTTGGCAAGGCTCGTGGAAATATAAGCCTGTGCCATCGCCTCGATGATACCGATGAGAATGCCACCGACAAAGGCACCGGGGATGGAGCCGATGCCACCGAAGACAGCGGCATCGAAGGCCTTGATGCCAGGCATGGCACCCGTCGTGGGCTGCAGCACCGGCGAGTAGGAGCACAGCAGCACGCCGGCGATGGCGGCAAGGGCGGAGCCGATGGCGAACGTCATCGAGATGGTGCGGTTGACGTTGATGCCCATGAGCTGAGCGGCGGCCTTGTCCTCGGACACGGCGCGCATGGCTTTGCCCATCTTGGTCTTGCCTGTAAAGAACATCAGGCCGGCCATGATAACCAGGCAGGCGACGATGGTGACGAGCGAGACGGCGCTTACGTTGAACTTGGCCAAGAACTCCGGCACCTGGAAGGTGACGAGCGAAGTGAAGTTCTTGGGCGTGGCGCCCCACAGAAGCTGCGCGGCGTTCTGCAGGAAGTAAGACACGCCGATGGCCGTGATCAGAACGGCCAGAGGGCCTGCTTGGCGCAGCGGCTTGTATGCCAGACCCTCGATGAGAACACCGAGAACCGTGCAGACCACACAAGAGAGAATTACAGATGCCCAGCCCGGGAGGCCGAGATACGACGTGGCGCAGAACGAGACATAGGCACCGACCATGATGACGTCGCCGTGAGCGAAGTTCAGCATCTTGGCGATACCGTAGACCATGGTGTAGCCCAACGCGATGATGGCGTAGACGCTGCCCATGGACAGGCCGTTGACCAGGTATTGGATAAAGACTGTCATGTTCCACATCCCCCTTTCGAATAGGTTTCCAGTTGATGTATGAAACAGGGACGTTACATCGTCCCTAGATACCAAGCAAGCAGGGAAGGCCAAAACCTCCCCTGCTTGGGATCAAAACCGCTCTATGTAAGGCGGCCTATTAGGCCTGTACGTACTTGCCGTCGGTGATGACGTACGCCGTGGGCTCCTTCTGGACCTGACCCTTATCGTTCCAGGTGAGCTTGCCGGTCAGACCGTCAACGGTAATCTTGAGCATAGCCTTGGACAGCTTCTCGGCGACCTCGGTCGGGTCGGCGTCGACACCAAGACCGGCCTCCTTGAGGGCCTCGGCCACCGCGTGCACACCGTCGTAGGCGTCAGCGGCAAACTGGTCGGGGGTATCGCCGTACTTATCCTTGTAAGCGTTGACGAAGTCGGCGTTCTTCTCGTCGTCGGCAGAGAACGGGGTCATGAGCAGCAGACCCTCGGCAAGAGAGGTGTCGAAGCCCTCAACGCCCAGGATGCCGTCCATGCCGTCGCAGCCCATCATCTTGACGTCGTAGCCCATGTCCTTGGCGTTCTTGAGCAGGACGGAGGCCGGGGTGTAGTAGATCGGCGCAAAGATCATGGTGGCGCCGGCCTGCTTGGCCTTGGTCAGCTGGTTGGTAAAGCTCGTGGCGGAGTCGTCCTTAAAGGTCTCCTCGTCGACAATCTCGAGCTTGGACTCAGCAGCCTGAACCTTAAAGGCATCCGCGACACCCGAAGAATAGGCGTCGCCGGAGTTATAGAACAGCACGAACTTCTCGTCCGCATACTTCTGCGCCAGGAACTTGGCAGCGTTGACGCCCTGGTTGGGGTCGGTGAAGCAAACCTGGAAGACGCAATCCTTGCCGTCGGTGACGTCCTCGGAGGACGCGGACGGGGTGATCATGAACGTCTTGGGGTCGTTACCACACTCGGCGGCAACGGCAACCGACGCGCCCGTGGTGGTCGGGCCGACGAGGGCCTGCATGCCCCAGTCGAGCAGGGTGTTGAAGGCGTTGACGGCCTTCTCGCCATCGGCCTGGTCATCCTCGGCCTTGCTGGCAAGCGGCAGCTCCTTGGTGGAGAAGTCCTTGCAGCCAAGCTCGACGCCCTGGGTAACAGACTTGCCGTAGGACGCGTTGGCGCCGGTCAGCGGGCCGATGGTGCCGATCTTAAACGAAGCGTCGCCCGAAGCGGAACCACTGTCGCCGCCGTTGGAGGAGCAGCCCGCTAGAATGGACATCGCCCCCAGACCTGCTGCGCTCGCGATAACGCTCCTGCGATTCATAACAGGGTTCAATGACTTACCGGTGAGGCTCGACATGCGGCTCTCCTCTCAAATCTCGTCGGGTTTTGGTTGCCCGACAGGCCATCCTTCGCCGTGTTCGGCGTTCGCAAAATAGTAGACGCTTTAGTTAGGAAAAGTGGCGATTATTTCAACTTTTCTTTGGATTTGTTCATTTATCCATATTTCTGCGTATTTCTATTTTTTTATGCAGTAATGCCACTTTATTGTGTAAAAGTAATGTTTCCATTCTGTTACAGGCGACCCCGCCCTGAATAAAACTGCCTCATCGGTTGCGCTTTATGCACACTTAGGCAGCGATGTACTTGCCGTCCTGAATCACATAGGCCGTAGCAGGCTTTTCGACTTGGCCCTCGTCGTTCCACGTGAGCTCGCCCGTCAGGCCCTCGATCTTGATTTTACGCATGGCCTTGGCGAGGTCGCCGGCAATGTCGGCGCCGTCGGCCGTAATATCGATGTCTGCCTTATCGATAGCCTCGACAATCGCATGGACGCAGTCATAGGCATCGGCGGCAAACTGGTTGGGCGTCTCGTCGTAGGCGTCCTTATATGCCTTGACGAAGTCGGCGTTCTTCTCATCGTCGGCAGAGAACGGGGTCATGAGCAGCACGCCCTCGGCAAGGGAGGTGTCGAAGCCCTCAACGGAGAGCAGGCCGTCCATGCCGTCGGTACCCATGAGGGTCATGTCGTATCCCATGTCCTTGGCGTTCTTGAGCAAAACGGACGCCGGCGTGTAGTAGATCGGCGCAAAGATGAGCGTGGCGCCGGCCTCCTTGGCCTTGGTGAGCTGGTTGGTAAAGCTCGTGGAGGAGTCGTCCTTAAAGGTCTCGGCATCGACGATATCAAGTTTGGACTCCTTGGCCTGCTCGGCAAAGGCATCGGCAACACCCGAGCTGTACGTATCGCCGGAGTTGTAGAACAGGGCGATCTTGGCGTCTGCATACTTCTCGGCCAAAAACTTGGCAGCACTCGCGCCCATGGTGGGGTCGGTAAAGCAAACCTGGAAAACCGTGGTCTTGTCCTTGGTGACGTCGAGGGACGAAGCAGAGGGCGTGACCATGAGCATATCGTCGGCGATCTCGCCCGAGACAGCGACGGCGGCACCAGTCGTGACGGGGCCGACGAGCGCCTGCATGCCCCAGTCGCACAGGGTATTGAAGGCGTTGATAGCCTTCTCGCCGTCGGCGACGTCATCCTCGGACTTAAGCGAGAGTTTGAGGTCCTTGGTCGAGAAATCCTTGGCGGCAAGCTTGGCACCCTTCTCGGCCGAAACGCCATAGGTTGCCGCGGCGCCGGTCAGAGGGCCGATAACGCCAATCTTGAAGGTCTTGCCGTCATCGGCGGTGCCGCCGTCCGAGCCACCCGACGAGCAACCAGCGAGTGCGGCGGTGCTGCCGAGCGCCGCAGCGCCGGCGAGAAAGTTCCTACGGCTGAGCGTGCTGTTGATGTTGAACATGGTGTCCCCTTTTTCGCTGGCCGCGGTGCGGCCGTCTTGCGGTACAGGGCAAACCTTATGGCGCAAACGTTGACAGTTTGTTACGGAAGTCCGTTTGTAGCGAGCGTGTTTCCAATGTTTCCGCAGCGTTTCGGGGGTGCCGTTTTGTGCGGCTCCTGTTGCCTGGCGAGCACGCGCCCCCGGTTCACGCTAGAATGCACTCAACCTTTAAGCGGTTAATCCATCCATAAGATGCACGAAGGAGCTATCTATGAGCGAATCCCTGCGCACCGTGAACGTCGGTCTGATCGGTCTGGGAACCGTCGGCGGCGGCGTGGCCCGTCTGATCAAGAGCCACCACGATGAGTACCTGGCAGCCTACGGCATCGACCTTAAGCTGACCCGCGCCTGCGCGCTTGCTTGGGAGCAGGCCGAGGCGGCAGGCATTGAGCGCGAGGCCTTTACGAGTGACTGGCACGACGTCGTCACCGACCCCGCCGTCGACATCGTCGTCGAGCTCATCGGAGGCGAGCATCCCGCAACCGAGATCTTTACCACTGCCTTCGAGAACGGCAAGCATGTCGTCTCCGCCAACAAGGCTCTGCTGGGCCGCCATGTCGAGACGCTTGCCGAGAAGGCGCGTGAGTGCGGCGTGCAGATTAAGTGCGAGGCCAGCTGCGGTGGCGGCATCCCCATCGTCAGCACGCTCGAGCACGACCTGGTGGGCAACAAGATCCTGACCATCGCCGGCATTCTCAACGGTACCACCAACTACATCCTGTCGCGCATGGACGCCGAGGGCGCCGATTACGCCGACGTGCTTGCCGACGCGCAGGCCAAGGGCTATGCCGAGGCCGACCCGTCCGCCGACGTCGACGGCTTCGATGCCGCCAGCAAGACGGCCATCCTCGCCTCCATCGGCTTTGGCACCCGCGTTACCACCGATGATGTGTACCAGCAGGGTATCCGTACCATCGGCGCCGAGGACATCGCCCAGGCCCGCGAACTCGGCTACACCATTAAGCTGCTCGGCATCGCCCGCAACACCGACGCCGGCGTCGACGTCCGCGTGCATCCCACGCTGATCCCCGCCGACCACATGCTTGCCAAGGTCAACGGTGCCATGAACGCTGTCTACGTGGTAGGCGACGCCGTGGGCGAGACCATGTTCTACGGCGCGGGCGCAGGCTCCTTCCCCACCGCGAGCGCCGTCGTGGGCGATATTCTGTCGCTCTCCGAGCAAATCAGCCGCGGCGTGGCCCCGCTGCCCGAGATTGAGCCCTATGGCCACAACCTCGCCTTTAAGCCCATGGACGAGCTCCAGACCAAGTACTATGTGCGCCTGAAGGTCGCCGACCGCGTGGGCGCCCTGTCCGAGACGGTCGACATCTTTGCCAAGCACAACATCTCGATCTCGCTCATCAACCAGGTCGAGGACGGCAAGTCGGGCGTCAGCGATGCCTGCTCGGTCATCTTCCTGACGCACCGCGCACTCGAGAAGGACGTCCAGGCTGCCGCCGCCGAACTTGCCAGCGTCGACTGCGTGGCCGAGGTCGCCAACGTCCTGCGCATCGAGGACGTCGAGGCTTGGACCGAAGACGTCATGGCGAACTAACCCAACGCTCGCCCAGCAATACGCGCCTTGAGGGCTCCCGTCCGATGTGGGACGGGAGCCCTTTTGTCTCCTGCCCTAAGCACGACGGCAGAGCACATTTGCGCGAGCCGCTCATCGGTAACACGGGCTACCGTTCACCGATATGCAAACGCGGCCGATTCCGGCTACCGCTACGCTGTGCTGCGAATGTCCGCCCGCGATGAGAGGAAGCACCATGTTGCTCGAGGGCAAGAAAGCAATCATCACCGGAGGCACGCGCGGTATCGGCTATGCCATCGCCTGCCGTTTTATCGAGGAAGGCGCTGCCGTCACCGTATTTGGCTCGCGCCAGGAGACTGCCGATGCTGCCGTTGAGAAGCTGGAAGCTGCCTATCCCGAGGCCAAGGTCTGGGGCCGCTCCTGCGACCTCACCTCACTCGAGGCCGTAACCGAAGCCTTCGCCGCGGCTGCCGACGATATGGGCGGCTTGGACACCGTCGTCAACAATGCCGGCATCTCCCAGCGCTCCCCCCTTTTGGACTACACGGCCGAGGAGTTTGCAAAGGTCATGGACCTCAACGTCGTCGCTGTCTTTAATGGCCACCAGGCTGCCGCCAAGATCATGACCGAGGCCGGCCACGGCGGCACCATCACCACCACGAGCTCGATGGTCGCCAAGTACGGCCAGCCCTCCGGTGTCGGCTACCCCACGTCCAAGTTTGCCGTCAACGGCATGGTCCAGTCGCTCTCGCGCGAGCTCGCCCCCATGGGCATTCGCGTCAACGCCGTCGCCCCCGGTGTGACCAAGACCGATATGGTCGCCAACCTGCCCGAAGAGGTCATCAAGCCCATCATCGCCACCATTCCGCTGGGCCGCATGGGCGAGCCCGAGGATGTCGCCAACGCCTTTGTCTTCCTGGCGAGCGACATGTCCGCCTACGTCACGGGCGCCATCCTCCCCGTCGACGGAGCCGCCCGCTCCTAAAGGTCGCAAGCCACAGCTTTAAACCTCAACCGAGCTCAACGCAAGAAGGTGCGCTGCCTGCATCAACCGCAGGCAGCGCACCTTCTTCTATTCGAAAAGGAAACTGCGTCCCATAATTCCGGCTCAGAATGGGATGCGCTTTCCCTAACGAGCCTCTCGCGGAAACTGCATCCCACTCTGAGCGCCCATTCCGGGACACAGTTTCCCAACGCTCCCCGTTTCGGAAACCACATCCCGTTCCGAGCCTTCAAAGCGGGACGCGGCTTCCCCGAGAAAGTATCGACTACTTACCGTCGTCGTCTTCGGCTTCTTCGCGCGCATAGAGCTCCAGCATGCGGCGGCGGTATTCGCGCACGGCGAGCTTGGCGCGCTCCAGGCGGCGGCGCTCACGCGGAGTCAGCTCGGACGGGTCGACCTCGTCTCCATAGGTCTTATCGGCAAGCAGGTGCGCCGCGTCCACGATGCGGGCATCGATGTGGCCGCTCGCTGCCTCGGCGGAAAGACGCTCGGCAATCGTATCGAGCGTAGGCAGGCCCTCGAATACGCGACCACGGCCATGCGAGGTCAGCAGCTCGTGCTCGCGCGCGAGCAAGCTCGCTAGGTCGTGGTGGGCGCGCAAGATGTCGAGCGCATCGGATGGATGCTCGGCAACCTCTGCCACGGCGGCGACCGGTGCGGCATCCACCACGCGGTAGAAGAGCTGCGCGAGCAATGGCATCAAGAACACCGTGATGGCACCGGCGGCAACCATGACCGACGCAATATCTTGCGACAGCGCGCCCGCGTTGACGGCAACGCTCGTAACGGCAACGATGATCGGCAGCGCCGTGGTGCAGTACAGGGCCACGGTAATGCGACCATACGCCGACACATCGCGCGTCGCAGGACAAATGCTCATGGAAATAAGAATGGGCACGGCACGAATAATCAACAACGCCACGATAAAGCCCGCGAGCAAGCCCGGGCGCGACGCCACGGCCGTCAGGTCGATCTTTGCGCCCGACACGGTAAAGAACACCGGAATCAAAAAACCGTAGGCCAGACCGTCGATCTTGGTCTCGAGCGTATGGTTGCCCTCGGGGATGATATAGCGCAGGACAAAGCCAGCGGCAAAAGAACCCAACACGATGTCGAGATCAAAGACAGCCGAGAATGCCACGAGCGTGACCAGGATGAGCACCGTCAGGCGCACGAAGGTCTGCGACGTGGTATCGGCGCGCTCCTCAACAAATGCAAAGAAGCGGCTGCCGACGCGCTTGGAGCGGCTCGGGACCACGGCCAGCAACACGCAAACCACCGCAAACAAGCCAAGGATAACGAGCGTTTGGATGCCAGTGCGGGCAGACAACAGCACCGACATGGCGAGCACGGGACCGAGCTCGCCCCAAGTGCCATACGCGAGAATCGAGTCGCCCACGCGCGTGCCGGTGAGCGAGCGCTCACGCATGATGGGCACAAGCGTACCGAGCGCCGTCGAAGTGAGGGCAAGCGTCACGGCGATACCGTCGAAATGACTGACTGAGAACCACGGGGTAAAGCGCACGGCAAGCCAGGCGATACCAAACGTGACGGCCCACGTCGCCAAGCCGTAGCGCCCCTCGACGCCTGTGATGCTCTTGGGGTCGATCTCAAAGCCGGCAAGCAGGAACAAAAAGGCCAGGCCCAGCTCGGACACAAGCGAGACCTCAGCATCTACATGGATGACGCCGAGCATATGGGGTCCCAGTACCGCGCCGAGCGCGAGCAAAAAGACCGTCTCGGGAACGGGTTTTCCGGGAATCGCCGAGGCGATAAAAGGACTCGCAAAGGCCACGAGTGCGATGATGGCGAGCGAAACGAATGCCATGTGATGCCTTTCTCTTGTTTGCGCTTCACTGTAGCACCCTCGCCGTCCTCAACGCGCCGCGAGCTGTCGTATCATAGTGAGGTTTACAAACATGTGGCTCAAGGCGACCGCAGGGCAGACCCCGCAAACCGACCGCTGCCGCATACCGTACCGTACGCCCAACCGATCAGGAAGGCAGGAACCAATGGTCTCTCGTATCTACGTGGAGAAGAAACCCGGGTTCGACGTCGAGGCTCAGCAGCTCAAGGGCGAGCTGACCGAAATTCTCGGCATCAAG
This sequence comes from Collinsella sp. AM43-1, assembly GCF_003467925.1. Classification (NCBI taxonomy): domain Bacteria; kingdom Bacillati; phylum Actinomycetota; class Coriobacteriia; order Coriobacteriales; family Coriobacteriaceae; genus Collinsella; species Collinsella sp. AM43-1. Next base: position 25,516 of record NZ_QSFR01000011.1, read on the forward strand.
GGCATCGAGGCCCTGAGGATTATCAACCGCTACGACGTCGAGGGCATCGACAAGGAGCTTTTCCGGTCCTGCGTGCCGACCGTCTTTAGCGAGCCCCAGGTCGATGTGACCTACGACGAGCTCCCCGCAAGCGATGGCGCCGTCTTTGCCGTCGAATTCCTGCCTGGCCAGTTTGACCAGCGCGCCGACTCCGCCAGCGAGTGCGTGCAGCTCATCAGCCAGGGCGAGCGCCCCGCCGTGCGCTCCGCCAAGGTCTATATGATCTCGGGCGCTCTGGACGAGGCCGCCATTGATGCCATCAAGCACTACGTGGTGAACCCCGTCGAGGCGCGCATCGCCTCGCTCGACCTGCCCGAGACGCTGTACATGGAGACCCCCGAGCCCCAGCCCGTCGAGGTGCTCGACGGTTTCCGCGAGCTCGACGAAGCCGGCCTTGCCGCCTTTATTTCCGAGCGCGGCCTTGCCATGGACGAGGCGGACATCGCCTTCTGCCAGCAGTACTTCCGCGATGAGGATCGCGACCCCACTATCACCGAGATCCGCGTGATCGACACCTACTGGTCCGATCACTGCCGCCACACCACCTTCGGCACCGTCCTGGACGACGTGACGATCGACGACGCCGTGGTGCAGCAGGCCTTCGACCGCTACATGGAGATGCGCCACGAACTCGGTCGCGACACCAAGCCCGTCTGCCTCATGGACATGGGCACCATCGGCGCCAAGTACCTCAAGAAGACCGGCGTCATGACCGATGTCGACGAGTCCGAGGAGATTAACGCCTGCACCGTCAAGGTGAAGGTCGATGTCGACGGCGAGGACCAGGACTGGCTGTTCCTCTTTAAGAACGAGACCCACAACCACCCGACCGAGATCGAGCCCTTCGGCGGTGCCGCCACCTGCGTGGGCGGTGCCATCCGCGACCCGCTGTCGGGCCGCAGCTACGTGTACCAGGCCATGCGTGTCACCGGCGCCGGCGACCCCACCGTCCCCGTGTCCGAGACGCTCGAGGGCAAGCTGCCGCAGCGCAAGCTCGTAACCACCGCTGCCGCCGGCTACTCCAGCTACGGCAACCAGATCGGCCTTGCCACCGGCCAGGTCAACGAGCTCTATCACCCCGGCTACGTTGCCAAGCGCATGGAGGTCGGCGCCGTCGTGGGCGCTACCCCGGCAAACCACGTGCGTCGCGAGTGCCCCGCCCCCACTGACAAGATCATCCTGCTGGGCGGCCGCACCGGCCGTGACGGTATCGGCGGCGCCACCGGCTCCTCCAAGACCCAGAACACCGAGTCCATCGAGACCTCGGGCGCCGAGGTCCAGAAGGGCAACGCCCCGGTCGAGCGCAAGCTGCAGCGTCTGTTCCGCCGCGGCGACGCCTGCCGCCTGATCAAGCGCTGCAACGACTTTGGCGCCGGCGGCGTCTCGGTCGCCGTGGGCGAGCTTGCCGACGGCCTGTATGTCGACCTGGACACCGTGACCAAGAAGTACGACGGCCTGGACGGCACCGAGCTCGCCATCTCTGAATCCCAGGAGCGCATGGCCTGCGCCGTCGCCGACGGTGACGTCGAGGAGTTCATGGGCTACGCCGCCGAGGAGAACCTGGAGGCGACCGTTATCGCCGAGGTTACCGCCGAGCCGCGCATGCGCATGGCCTGGAACGGCGTCGCCATCGTCGATCTGTCCCGCGAGTTCCTCAACTCCAACGGTGCGCCCAAGCACCAGGTCGCCCACGTCTGCGCCCGCAGTGTGTGGCAGCCCAGCTGGGCCGGTACCACGCTCGCCGAGCGCATGACCTCGCTCGTCACCGACCTCAACGTCGCTTCCAACAAGGGCCTTTCCGAGCGCTTCGACTCCACCATCGGCGCCGCGACCGTGCTCATGCCCTTTGGCGGCAAGACGCAGCTCACCCCAAGCTCGGCCATGGTCGCCAAGTTCCCCGTGGACGGCGAGACCACCACGGCGAGCGCCATGGCATGGGGCTTCAACCCCTATCTGATGGAGGCCGACCAGTTTGCGGGCGCCTACCTGTCCGTGGTCGAGTCCATCGCCAAGCTCGTTGCCGCCGGCTTTGAGCACAAGCGCACCTACCTCTCCTTCCAGGAGTACTTCGAGCGCCTGCGCACCGAGGCCGAGCGCTGGGGCAAGCCCATGGCTGCCGTCCTGGGTGCCCTTATGGCCCAGGTCGACCTGGGTGCCGGCGCCATCGGCGGCAAGGACTCCATGAGCGGTTCGTTTGAGGACGAGGCCGGCGAGCTCAACGTTCCGCCGACCCTGATCAGCTTCGCCGTCGCCGTGGGCAAGGCCGCCCGCGCCGTCTCGCCCGAGTTCAAGGGCCTCACGCACCGCGTCGTCCGCATCGCCCCCGCCACCTATGGCGAGGACTACCGCCCCGATGCTCAGCAACTGCTCGCCGCGTTTGACGCCGTCGAGGCGCTCACTGCTACCGGCAACGCCCTGGCCATCTCCACGCCCGGCTACGGCTGCGGCGCCGAGAGCCTCTTTAAGATGTGCGTCGGTAACCAGATCGGTATCGAGCTTGCCGAGGATGTAGACGTGGAGAGCCTCTTCACCCCGCTCTACGGCAGCTTTATTGTCGAGCTCGCCGAGGATGCCGAGCTGCCCGAGGTCGCCGACGGCGTTGTCGTCGAGCCCCTGGGCACCACCGTCGAGGGCTATGTCATCGACACCGGTTCCGAAGTCATCGAGCTCTCCGAGCTCCAGGAGGCCTGGGAGAGCGGCATCGAGGGCGTCTTCACCTACCGCAGCGCCGGCGAGACCCCCGAGGTCGAGACCATCGACTTCCGCGCCAAGGATATCCACGTGTACGGCGGCGCCAAGATCGCCCGCCCGCGCGTGATCATCCCCGTGTTCCCCGGCAACAACTGCGAGTACGACAGCGCCCGCGCCTTCCGTGCCGCCGGTGCCGAGGCCGACACCTTCGTGATCAACAACCTCACGCCCGAGGCCGTCGCCGAGAGCACCCACGAGCTTGCCCGCCGCATCCGTGCAAGCCAGATCGTCATGATCCCCGGCGGCTTCTCAGGCGGCGACGAGCCCGACGGCTCCGCCAAGTTCATCACGGCGTTCTTCCGCGCTCCCGAGGTCACCGAGGCAGTCCGCGACCTGCTCAAGGCCCGCGATGGCCTGATGCTGGGCATCTGCAACGGCTTCCAGGCCCTGATCAAGCTCGGCCTGGTGCCCTACGGCGACATCGTCGACGCCACGCCCGATGCGCCCACGTTGACGTTCAACACCATCGGTCGCCACCAGAGCCGTCTGGTGCGCACCCGCATCTCGTCCAACCTGTCCCCGTGGCTGTCGCAGTGCAGCCTGGACGACCCCTACACCGTCGCCATCAGCCACGGCGAGGGCCGCTTTGTCGCCAATGACGAAGTGCTCGCCCAGCTGATCGCCAACGGCCAGGTCGCCACGCAGTACGTGGGCGAGAACGGCAAGCCCAGCATGGATCTTTCCGTCAACCCCAACGGCTCCGCACTCGCCATCGAGGGCATCACGAGCCCCGACGGCCGCGTCCTGGGCAAGATGGGCCATGCCGAGCGTCGCGGCGACAACCTGTACCGCAACGTGCCCGAGCATGTCCCCGGCGATAAGTTCATGCCGATCTTTGAGAGCGGCGTGGCCTACTTCGCTTAAACCTTTCCCATCGGGTACAATCCCCTCGGGTAACAACACCCGCCACCGACACATCCGGTGGCGGGTTCTTTTTTGCTTCGCGCATGCAGGAAGGACATCATGGAAAGCCGCAAGCCGTATCTCGCCACCCTGCCCGGACTCATCCTGGGCTGTCTTGTTTGTTGCGCGCTCTGGGGATCGGCCTTTCCCTGCATCAAGATCGGCTACGCACTCTTTGGTATCCCGGCGCACGATAGCGCCTCGCAGCTGCTCTTTGCGGGCTTGCGCTTCACGCTTGCCGGCGCCCTGGTTATCGTTGGGATGAGTGCGGCCCAACGCCGCCCCCCTCATTCCGCAGGCTCGCGACATCAAGCCCATCTTTGTCTTGTCGCTCTTCCAGACTATCGGGCAGTACTTCTTTTTCTATCTGGGCCTCTCGCACGCCAGCGCCATGTCGAGCTCCATCATCGAGGCCAGCGCCAACTTCCTCGCAATCCTCTTTGCCGCCCTGGCATTTCACACCGAGAAGCTCAATACGGCCAAGGTGCTTGGCTGTGCGCTGGGCTTTGCCGGCGTCGCGCTCGTCAACCTCTCGGGCGCAGATGGCACCTTTGGCTTCAGGCTCGATGGCGAGGGCTTTATCCTAGCCTCCACAGTCGCGGGTGCTCTTTCGACCTGCCTGATCGGCATCTTCTCGCGCAAGCACGACGGCGTCTTGCTTGCCGGGTGGCAGTTCTTGGTCGGCGGCCTGGTCCTCACCGCCATCGGCTTTTTGATGGGTGGCGCGCTCTCCCCCACAGCGATTGTCCCCGCCATCGTGCTCATCATCTACATGGCGCTTATCTCCGCGGTCGCCTACTCGCTGTGGTCGCGCCTGCTTGCCGTCAACCCCGTCAGCCGCGTCTCGGTCTTTGGATTTATGAACCCGGTCTTTGGCGTACTGCTGAGCGCACTGCTGCTTGGCGAGGGCGCCGGCACGAGCCCCGTTACTGTCATCGTTGCCCTGCTCTTGGTCTGCAGCGGCATCATCATCGTCAACAAACCCAAAAAAGCCTAGAGAGCTCACCTTTTTAGGGAGAACCTTCACACACTTTAGCTTAATGGAATGCACTGGTTCTCGTTGATTTCGCACCGAGTCGCGGCGGCAGACGCCCGTCTTGCCGCACCGCGCCTGGGCATTATGACCGGTGGCCCCCACAAACGCAAAAGGAGCGCACGACCATCGCAACGGTCGTGTGCCCCTTTTCCTAGCGTATCTGGACGCCGGCTTTCTTCTTCTCGCGCTTTACGCGGTAGAGCTCCGCGTCGGCAGCACGAAGCAAGTCTTGCCAGGTATCGACGCCATCACCAACCCGTGCGTAGCCGATGGACATCCGCAACAGATACGAAACCTCGGCGCGCGCGAGCTCATCGTTGATTGTCGCGCACAGATGCATGATATCCTGTTCCGCCACTGCCTTTTGGAGCACCACGAACTCATCGCCACCATAACGTGCGATAAAGCCGCCAGACGCCGAGCAGACTTCTTTGAGCGCAGCGGATATGACCTGAAGAGCGTGGTCGCCCTCCACATGCCCATAGCGATCGTTAATCTGCTTAAAGCCGTCGGCGTCCATCATAAGCAGATATACATCTTCGGCCTGATCCACATTTGAGAAGAGCGACAGCATATAGGTCTCAAAACGGTTGCGATTGTTAAGTCCAGTCAACGGGTCGGTCGAGATGAGCTGCTCCTGGTAGATGATGTAGAGCAGCAACATGCTAATCATTATGCCGACACAAAGGCCGGGCACCGAGTATACGACCTGAAAGGTACCGCCCACCAGGGCTGGAATGGCGAAAAATGCCAAGGTTCGATAGATGGCCTTCGTCTGCAGGCTCTCGACCCTGCGAGATTGCACAAATGCATGCAGGGACGTATGTATAACGTAACAGTAGCTGACGATGGGCTGGATCATATAGGCAAAGCCGCGACGATACACGCCCTGCGAATCGATATAGAACAGGGCGTGCGTCCAGTAACTGGTAAACGCCAGCACGACCACCAGAGCCGTAGGCAACGCTACAAGCACCACCCTATAGCGCGAGGTCAAAAGGCGAGAACCCTGCACCGTCTCGGAATAGATAAACCAAATGAGACACGCGATAGCAAAGAGCGAAAACGAAACCGCGTTGGAAATCCAGTTGGCAGCAATGCCCAACGTGCCGTCCACACCGTCCGAAAGCGTCCAGATCATATCGAATAATATGTACGCGGCAGAGGTGTAGCCAAGCATGCTAAACAATAGCTGCTGGGTGCTCGAGAACAAGGAGCGACGACTTCGCACGGCAAGCCCGATAAGAACAATCATGCATAGCACGAATATCTCAATCTTGAGTGCCTTAACCACTAGCGCCATCCCTTCAATACCCAAGTGGTCAGAATCGCCCAATTCGAATCAGGGCAATAAACACCCCTTTACTCCGCAGGGGTAAAGGGGATAATAGCAGAGCGCCCGAACATCACTGCAAAACAGTTTCTGTTCGGGCGCCCATACGGCGCGAATTGCACACGCCGGCATCATTGATGGGTATCGATTGCTACTCGCCATCGATGTCAGTCGCGACGGCCTCCTCGATGGCCTCGACACCGACAGGCGACAGATCCTCCTTGCCTTGGCAGAACTTCTTGTCGACCCAGCCAGTCAGAATCGGAGCCATGATCGCCGTGATGATAACGGCGGTGGCGATCTGAGCGCACGCGGTGGGCGCAAGCTCGGCGTAGCGCGGTGCGACCTCGGCGAGGGCAACCGGTGTGGTCATAGCCGTGCCGGCAATGGTGGAGCAAGCCACAGCGGCCTTGCCATTGCCGCCGCACAGACGCTCGAACGCAAAGGTGATGGGACCGACGACAAACAGCGTGACAAGGCCCAGCAAGATGCCGGAAATACCGCCGGTGATAAAGCTCGACAGGCTCATGGACGCACCGAGCTGAAATCCGATGACGGCAATCGCGGGATTGGCACCGGGAACCAGCAGGTTCTTGATAAACGGGAACAGGTTGCCCAGAACCATGCCAATAACGAGTGGCAAGATGGAGCCGATAATGGTGCCAATGGGAATGTTGGCGAGGCCGGAAACACCGAGGATGATCATCGTGACGGCGGGGCCAGCCGTAAAGAACAGGATACCGACGGCGCCCTGCTCGGACTCATCGCCGAACTCGCCCATGATGCCCGTATAGAGCGCCATGTTGCAAAACGTGATGCCGCCGATGATAGACACGGAGCTCAGACCCAGGAAGTTGTCGTTAAAGCAATATGCCACGCCCAGGCCGAGAGCCGCTGCGACGACCAGCTTGGGGATCAGCACGACGATACCGGTCTTGATGGCACCCGGCGTGGACTTAAAGCTGATGCCGGCGCCCACAAACAGCAGGATCGCGGCGACGATGGTATTGGAGCCACCGCGGCAGGCAGCCGTAAAGAAGCCGCCGATCTCAAAAACCTGCGGGCAGAAGGTGTTGAGCAAAAGACCGACGATCATCGGATAGATCATGATGTCGCCCGGGATGCGCGGAACCTTGAATTTCTTTTGCTCGTTGGCGGTTGCTTCCTGTGCCATGAAACCCCCATTTCCGCTGACGGGGTACAAAAGCCCGCGTCACGCTTTGCTACAGTAAAGTTTGACCATGGTACCAGAAGAAATAGACCAGCTCGGTGAAAAATCCGACGAGTTGGGATGGAACGAGATTCGGCGCCCGCGACGCCACCCCTATATAAGGCTCAAGACAATATAGAGTACGATGCCCGAGACGCAGCACCACAGCATCGATTTTGTCTTGACCGCCACGACCACGACGCCGGCGGCCGCAATCCAGGGAACCAAGGCAGGCCAGAGTCCCGCGTCGAACGCGCCGGGGCTCACCAAGTCGTTGGCGACCAGCGCGGCAAAGGCGGCGGGCGGGATATAGCCCAGGGCCTCGGTAATGCGGGGCGACAGGGTCCGCCCGCGCAAGGCGAACGCCGGCGCGATGCGAAAGAACGCGATAGCAGCCCACGACGACAGCCACAGAACCAAGAACTCGTTAACGGGCATCGCGGGCACCTCTTCCGTCAAATACAGCATCGCACGCCAACGCAATGGCCATGCCGGCCACGACGCTTGCCGGCACGGCAATATTCGTGAGGCCCAAGAACTTGCATACGGCGACGGACACCGCGCCCGAAACCGCCGCGACAACGTTGCCGCGCGACAGCCGCTGCGAAAAGAGCAGGCAGATAAAGAGCGAGGTGCAGACAAAGGCTGCAATGGCGGTGGGAACATCGACAACGGCGCCGACGATGGCGCCCATCGTACACGAAACGCCCCATGTTGCGATGAGAATCACGTTGAGCACAAAGGACTCGCGCGGGCCCCAATCCTCCCCTTCAACCAACTTGGCAAGCGAGATGCCATATGCCTCCTCGGTAAGTGTCGCGGCAACAGCCAGCGTCTGACGCTTCGAGGCACCCGTCAGATGCGGCGCGATCGATGCCGAGTAAAGCGCAAAGCGCGAGGAGATGGCAGCAACGCTCGCGACGATCGATGCTGCAGGCACGCCCGCCAGCCACAGGTTGCAGATCATAAACTGGCCGCTGCCCGTCACAAACGTGCTGCTCAGGGCAAAGACCATCCAGGGTTCCATTCCCGTCTGCCCCATGATCATTCCGCACGGCGCGCCTATTGCAACATAGGTAAGCATCACCGGCCAGACGGTTTTAAAGATCCTAAGGACCATGCCACTCCCATTCTGGTAAGTCGTCTGCAGCGCACCTCGCAACGCAGCAGAAATATCAACCGGTGGCAATAAAGTTCGCCTACAATTGCCACCGGATCGAAAGACACAACTTTTTAGGAAGTCATTATGACAGCTATCGATCGAGACCAGGCGCGCGCAGCCTTCAAAAGCTACACCGATGCCTACGACGCCACCAACCCACGCATCGCGCTCAAAATCGAGCATACGTACCACGTGGCCGAGGCATGCGATGCCGTAGCGCGCGAGCAGGGCTGGTCGTCAGATGATATTGACTTGGCATGGCTTTGCGGCCTGCTGCACGATATGGGCCGCTTTGAGCAGCTGCGACGCTGGGACACCTTTAAGGACGCCGAGAGCATGGGCCATGCAGCGCTGGGCATCGAGGTCCTCTTTGGCGAGAATCCCGCCGATGCACCCGCCGTGACGAGCGTCCGCGACTTTATCGATGACCCGGCAGAAGATGAGCTCATCCGAGCGAGCATTGCCTATCACAGCGATTTCCGTCTACCCGCGCAGCTCGACGAGCGCACGCGGCGCTTCTGCGAGATCGTGCGCGATGGCGACAAGATCGACATTATGCGCACCATCGCCGACAGCACCGTCGACACCATCCTCAAGGTGGATGAGGACACGTTTCTCGCCAGCCACTTCTCGACACCGGCGCTTACCGCCTTTGACGAGCATCGCTGCGTCGCGCGTGACGAGCGCAACGAGCCGGCGGACTACCTGGTGGGACTCATCTGCTTTATGTTTGAGCTCGTCCATCCGGCAAGCCGTGCACTGGCGCGCGAGCAAGGCGATATCTATCGCCTGCTCGACGCGCCCTTTGGCATTACGCGACCCTTTACCGACCCCGCCGCGCAGACAACCTGGAGCCGCCTTAAGGACGAGCTGCGCCGCTGGCTGGCAAGCGCTTAGCACTCGAGCTGAGCCAGCAGTTCCTCAACGATCTCAACGGCATCGCCGACGACCTTGTACTGGGCGGCACCGAAGATGGGGGCATCCGGGTCCTCATTGATGGCGACAATGCACTCCGCCCCACCGATGCCGGCGAGATGCTGGATAGCGCCCGAGACACCGATGCTCACGAGGAGCTTGGGCGAGACCGATACACCCGTCTGGCCAATTTGGTGGCGATACTCCAGCCAGCCGGCCTCCACCACGGGGCGCGTGCAGCCAAGCTCGGCACCCAGAGCCTCGGCAAGCTTTCGCATCAGCGGTAGGTTTTTCTTGGAGCCGATGCCGCGGCCCACCACGACTAGACGCTCGGCATCGGCAATTGAGGCCTGCTGTCCCCACTCCTCGGCGGGAATCGAGATCTCGACACGGGCCTTAACGTCATCCGCTAGCACTACCTGGGCAATCGTGCCGGAGCGGCTATAGTCAAACTCGGGCGCCTTAAAGATGCCGGGGCGCACCGTTGCCATCTGAGGACGGTGGTTGGGGCAGATAATGGTGGCCATCAGGTTGCCGCCAAACGCCGGGCGCGTCTGCTGCAGCAGACCCGTCTCCGTATCCATCGAAAGCACCGTGCAATCGGCCGTAAGGCCCGTCTGCAAGCGCACGGCCACACCGGGCGCCAGCTCGCGACCAAAGGCGGTCGCGCCGTACAGAATGGCCTCGGGCTTGCGCTCGGCTACCAAATCGCAGATCAAGCGGGCGTAGACCTCCGCGTCGTTCTGACGCAGGCGCTCGTCACGACAGACCAGAACTTCGTCCGCACCGGCGCAAATCAGATGCTCCAGGTCCCCGAGTGAGCCCTCGGGGCTCATGCCGACCAGTGCCACCAGACGGCAGCCGCGGGCATCGGCAAGCTCGCGCCCCTTGCCCATGAGCTCGAAGGCCACGGATGCAACGGCATCGTGCTCGTCAGTCTGCACGAAGATCCAGATGTCTCGATATGCGTCAAGGTCTGCCGCGCCGGCGGCCTCGTCGCGCTCAATCGAGATGGCGTTGACGGGGCAGGCGTCGACGCACCCACCGCACAGGATACAGCCGTCGGTTACGCGGGCACAGCGATTGGGGCGCTCACCCTCCACCACAATGCCGCCCGAGGCGCAGGCGCGAACGCAGCGACCGCAGCCGATACAGGCTTCGCTATCGATAATCAGCCCGCTCATCTATGCCATCCCCTCAATAATCTTGGCAAGTTTTACCGCCTGCTCGGACGCCGTTCCCTCGACGGCCTCGCACGTTTGGTCACGGTCGGGCACAAACGAGCGCACGACCTGCGTCGGTGATCCGGCAAGGCCGCAACGCGAGGGATCGGCGTTTACGTCGGCAGCGCTGGCCACACGCACGTCTGCATCCTCGGCCGCGCGAATACCGGCAATACTCGGCATGCGCAGCTGGCCAATCTCCTTGGCAGTCGTCATCGCACACGGCATCTCCAGGTACACCGTCTCCTCGCCGGCATCGCAGCCGTGAACGAGCGCCAGCGAGCCACACGTCGTAAATCCCGCGCTCTGCACACAGCTCACGTCGGTCACGCAGGGGACCCCAAAGGCGCCGGCCAGCTCGGGGCCGATCTGGGCCGTATCGCCGTCCACCGCCATCTTGCCGCAGATGAGCAGGTCAAAGTCCTCATCGAGTGCCTCGATGCCGCATTTGAGGGCATAGGTGGTGGCTAGGGTATCGGCGCCCGCAAAGGCGCGATCGGTCAGCAGCAGCGCGTCGTCGGCACCGCGGGCGATGCAGTCGCGCAGCAGCGATTCGGTCGCGGGGATGCCCATCGACACCACCGTCACACGCACGTCCATGCCAAAGCCGATAAAGTCGTCCTTCAGCGCTAGCGCACATTCGAGGGCACTTGCATCGAAGGGATTAATGACCGCCTGCTTGCCATCACGCACGATAGTATTGGTCTTGGGGTCCATCTTGACCTCGGTGCTTCCGGGCACCGCCTTGACGCACACCACCATATGGAAATCACTCATCTTCACGCGCCCCCTTTCTGGACGAGTTCATCCAAGAGCTTCTCCGTAAACAGGTTGCCGCGACCCAACTGGCCGGCAGGATCGAGCTGGAGTTTGAGGCGCGCCGACTCGACCATGGCCTCGTGGCCGTACATCGTCTCCAAGAAGCCCGCCTTGATCTTGCCGACGCCGTGTTCGGCAGAAACGGCACCGCCCATGGCCGTGACCTCGGAAGCCCACTGGGCAAAGAGCTCTCCACCACGACGGTAGTCTTGCGCATCGCGCGGCAGGATGTTCACATGCAGATGGTTGTTCCCGATGTGTCCCCAGGCAGCAGACTCAAGCCCGCTTTCGGCCAGCGTGCGGCGATAGAGGGCCATGACATCGGCAAGGCGTGCATTGGGCACCGACATATCCGATCCCAGCTTGGTAATGGTGGGGTCGGTGCGGCGACGCTCGTCAATGAGCATGTTGACGCTCTCGGGCACCGCGTGGCGGAAGAACCGCTGGCACTCGCGATCGACTTCGGTGCGGGCGACCCATGTCGCATCGTCGCGGCCGCCCGCAAACTCCAGCACCCATCCAAGGTGGTACAGCTCCTCGGTCGCCTGCGCCTCGTCATCGCAGTCGAGCTCCACGTAGACACAGACCTTTGCCTCGTCGTCGAGCGCCGGCAGCGAGGCAAACGCTGTCGACTGCTCGCGCTGGCGACGCAGGATATCCAGGGCGCCAGCATCGAAATACTCAATAGCGGCGGCATGGGACAGCACGGGACGCACGGAATCGGTAAAGGACACGGCCTTGTCTTCGCTATCGAAAAAGCAACTCACACCCCATACGACCGAAGGTGCCGCCTGCAGGGCGATCTCGAGCTCGGTAATGACGCCGAGCGTGCCGCACGCACCGATAAAAAGATCGATGGCGTCCATATCGTCCGCAACAAAATACCCCGAGGCATTTTTGGTCTTGGGCATGGTGTAGTCAGGAAGATCAAGCTCGAATGTATGACCCTCTGCCGTCACGAGCGACAGGTGGCGGCCCTGGGCAAAAGCCTCGCCGCGCTGAAGCTCAAGCAAATCGCCATCAGCCAGCGCGACGTGGAGTCCCGTGATATGCGGGCGCATGGGGCCGTAAGCGTAGCTGCGGGCGCCGGAGGCGTTGCATGCCGCCATGCCACCCAGACAGGCAGATGCCTCGGTGGGATCGGTGGGAAAGAACTGCTCGGGGGACTCTTGGAACTCCTCGTAGGCCTCAAGCGATACCTGGTCCCAACCAGCGGTCGGCAGTACCTTCTTGCTCAGCTGCTTACGCAGCTCCGAGAGCACAACGCCCGGCTCCACGCGCAGCAGAAATTGGCCTTGTTCATCGCGGCGAAGGCCCAAGTAGCGATTCATACGGGAAGTATTGAGGATATGCCCACCGTGGGGCACGGCACCGGCGGCAAGGCCGGTTCGGGCGCCCTGAACCGTTACCGGGACACGCTCGGCATGGAGCGTTTCCAAAATGGCACGGACCTCGTCTTCCGTTGTCGGAAACGAGATGCTCGATGCTTCGCCCGATGCACGAGATTCATCGCGGCCATACTCTTCGAACTCATCGGTGAAGGGTTTAATGGTTGCAGACACGCGAACTCCCCCTTTAGCTAACTACAGTGTTTGCAGGGAGATGTTACCGCATCGTTTCGTCGACGTGTTCGAGACCGTCTCCATAATTGGCGATTTTTACGTTTGTGCAATTCGGCGAACGGCAAGGCTTCCTCGGCAGACGATGCTTTTGACACATATCGCCCCGCCGTCGCCGACCGCTCGATTGTCGCTCGAAAAAAGTTGAAGTAATTTTTCCACCTTTTACCTGCGGAGATGTCAAACCGTCAAGCATTTGGTCAGAAATTGGTCAAGTAGCGGCTGATACGGTCGGCGTCGACAGCCAAAACCGATAGAAGTTTTGGCCCCAGAAGCAGGGAGGTTCCCATGGCATATTACTGGCCCCAGTACGGCGTCGCCATCGAGGTCGACGACGATCCCTATCTCCTGCCTTTCGACGAAGAGGCGTTCCCCGATACGGCGGTCTACCACGTCACCACCGATGTTATCTGCGACCCCGAGTCGTTCTCGGCGCTCGCCCACCACATCGCGCGTATCCACGACATCGAGCTCCCTCACGACTTTGACGAGCTCATCTACTCGCGCCGCCTGATGCTTCACATGCTCTTTGGAGCGGACCCGTCCACGTTCGCACGTGTCTACACCACCAAGGACGCCGCATGAGTGCGAAGAAGCCGCCCCGCCTCGCAGGACTGGGGCGTCGCAAGAAACTCGTCGTTGTCTGCCTGGCTATCGCCTGCGCCCTCATCGCCGTAGGGCTATACGCCTGGCAGTCGCAGCCCGTGCCCGAAGCGGGCGCCTCAGTCACGACGGCAGAGGGTAAATCGCGACAAGAAATCCAAGATGAGCTCGATGCCATCGTCCGCGACAACATGATGACGATTTCGGTCGCGCCGGTCGCTCAGCTACAGGAGGACGGCAAGCTGCGCGTCAACGTGCAAAACGTCCAAGACAATAAATTTCCCCAGCGATTCCGCGTCATCCAAAACGACGAGACCATGTACGAATCCGGTGTGGTCGAGACCGGCAAGACAATCGAGACGTGCCCCGCCGGCGACATCAAAGAAGGCGAGGCATACATCGAGATCCAGGCACTCGATGCCAAGACCCTCGACAGCCACGGCAATCCGACACGTGTCAAGGTACGGGTTGAGCAAGCCGAGAACTAGCTTTTTCGGCCGACGCGACACCGCACGCAATTCACCAGCATTCGTCCAATCATCGCGGGGACGGCCCGCGGCGAATAGAAAGGAACGACCATGGACATCACCAGGAACATGAACGGAGCCAGAGCGCTCGTCGTGGGCGCAGGGCTCGCGCTCGCGCTCGCAATGGGCGCCGCCCCGACGCCAGCTCTGGCAGCCGGGCGCGTTGGAACCACGAAAGTAATGGTCAGGACCGAGATCGACAACGTAGAGTTCAAAGTTCCGACGGTTATTCCCTTCGTCGCCAAGGCCGACGGCACGCTTCAGGGCCCCTCAGAAGACGCGACCACCATCGACAATCATTCGGCCTACGGCATCCATGTCACCAACATGAAGATCGACGCCATGAACACCTGGACCATTGCCGCCGACGCCAAGGCCGGAACCGCGCAGAATTCCATCGACTTTAAGGTCGGCCCCGACGGCGCACTCCAGAACGCCAGCGCCGCAATGCAGGAGACGGGCCTCGATCTTTCCAAGAATGCAGCCTTCGACATGGGCTACCAGGGCATTGCCGGCGGCACGGACAAAATTAAGCTCAAGACAAGCGGAAACGTCGCCCGCGTCACGCGCGACATCTTCCGCGTAACCGGCGAAGGCGATCAGGTTGCAACGATCACCTGGACGGTCGAGCCCGGTGCGCACACGGCATAAGGCCGTCGCCCTGGCCGCCGTCAGTATCCTAGCGTTTGGGCCAGCCATGGCCTTTGCCCAGCAAGAACAGGCGCAGGCCGCCACGCAAGTGACGGTCGACCTCTCGGAGCTCGACCGCGGCAACCGCAAGGAACCGTTGGCACAGACAGACGACAGACGATGGCTCTTGGCAGCAGGCGCCACGGCAGCAGGTGCGGGAACCGCCGGCCTCGGTCTGCACATCAAACGCAGCCAGAAACGAAACACGGACAGGCCGCACTAAATTAGCTAAGGAGACCCCATGGCATCGAAGAACCTTTTGCCCGTCGTCGCACTCTGCGGCGCGCTCGCAACCGGAACGCCTGTCGCCGCTTGGGCGACTCCCGTCATGGCAGACTCCTTACCAGCAGCCCTAAGCTCCGCACCAAATCCGTCGAGCGCCATTGCGTGCAAGCGTTTTTCGTTCGCACAGGCCGCAATCTCAACCTCGGGATGCCTTCGTCGTAATACGGACGGCTCGATAGTCGTGGATATCAATCGTTCGAACAAGGCAAACGGCTCCCAGGCGGGGTGCGCCGTCTGCACATGGCGCTCGATTGTGCTCGATGCAGATGGCGATCCGTGCGATTTGGGGTTGCGCATCGATATCGCTTCGGTCGATGACTCGGCGAACGGAGCGAAGGTCGCCTTCGACGGTGCGTTTTTCGAGAAAGGAGGCGGTATATGTCTGGGCTGCGCCGCCGCGAATGCAGACGATGTGCAGCCCACCCTCTCATTCACGGCATCGCTGCGGCTGACCAAGGCGGGCACCGATGCCATCGCGGCGGGAGAAGCATCCCTGCTGTTCTACGCCGTCAGCACCAAAGACACAGACGCTCATTTCGAGAAGTCAGCCGGATCACTCAGCCTTACACGAGGGATAGAGGCAGGCCCTATTGAAATCGATGCCCACGCGCAAAGCAGGCAACGCATTCTTGCCGACCCGGCGCTTCTCGAAATGGAGTGGAACGGATCCGGAGCCATCGGGATTGTCCCCTCCGCGCTTGACGCCAAGACGCTCCCCTCAAACGACGAACCCATCAACGCAACCATACAAGAAGAGAGCACGGACAAAGAAGCAGGTGCGGGCGACACGCCGTCGCCGACAAACAGCGTCCCAGCTTCTTTCGAAGCACCGAATGAGCCCGCTACCGGTCCAAACGATCCCGAGCTCGCGGACAGTCTGGGACTTGCTGATCCTCAGGAGATCGATGAAGGTAACTGCTGCGTGCTTGCCGCCCTCGACCACACAGAGGTCATCGATGCTGCAAACATCGAAGTTGCCGCCGCCAATCAGCCCGTCCGCAAGTCGGCCATCATCGCATTTCCCGAATCCATCGAAGTCGTCTTTTTGCCATCGGGCGAGGTCGTGGCCCCAACACTGCTCACCTTGTTGGGCGCCAAGAATACTCGAAACGAAATTAAAAAGGTCACGGTTGTCGACCCTGCAACCACCGCTAAACTGCGTCTATACGCCGTTGCCC
Organism: Collinsella sp. AM43-1; assembly: GCF_003467925.1. Lineage (NCBI taxonomy): Bacteria > Bacillati > Actinomycetota > Coriobacteriia > Coriobacteriales > Coriobacteriaceae > Collinsella > Collinsella sp. AM43-1. Next base: position 41,809 of record NZ_QSFR01000011.1, read on the forward strand.
CAGACGGAGGCAAGACCTTGGAATTCGATGGCGACACACTTCTAGCCTGGCGACGTCTGGACATTATGCAAGACGTCTCGTATCAGATCGAACTCGAAGGGTTTGATCGTGCCCGCGATGCCAATATCATCGCCGCGGCTATTGAATCCCCGCAGCGGCTTATGACACTGCGCTTTGACTACTACCCCTATGTCCCGACAACCACCTGAGGCTTAAATGCTGCGCATCATTCCTAATACCACTTATATAACGTATTAGATGAGTCGCGATGTGCCTCGCATTTCGTTCTGCTACGATTGCCACGTTGGCATCAATACAGGAGGGCTCATGCCGGGCTTGGGAACAATCATCAACGTTGCGCTTTTAGTTGCGGGCGGTCTTTTGGGATTAGCGGGCGGCCGCTTCATTACACCGCGCATCCAAGACACGCTCATGAAAGCATCGGGGCTGTGCGTCCTGTTTATCGGCCTGGGCGGCACCATGCAAAAGATGCTCATCATCGATGGAAAGGCGCTAGCGACCACCGGTACCACCATGCTCATCGTCTCATTTGCGCTCGGTTCGCTCATCGGCGAGGCCATCAACTTGGAGGCCGCCATCGAGAACCTTGGCGAATGGCTCAAGCGCAAGACTGGCAGTGAGGGCGATAACGAGTTCACCAACGCTTTTGTCTCGACTTCACTCACCGTGTGCATCGGCGCCATGGCCATTGTGGGATCGATCCAGGACGGCCTGCTCGGCGACTGGTCAACGCTTGCCCTCAAGGGCGCACTGGACTGCATCATCGTCTGCACCATGACGGCCTCGCTTGGCCGCGGCTGCATCTTCTCCGCCCTGCCCGTCGCCGTGTTCCAGGGGACGATCACGCTGTTTGCCGGCGCGCTCTCCCCCATCATGACCACAGCAGCCCTCAACAGCCTTTCGCTCGTAGGCTCCATGCTCATCTTCTGCGTCGGCGTCAACCTCATCCGTCCTCAGACCTTCCGCACGGCCAATATGCTTCCCTCCGTCGTCATCGCCGTCATATACGCCCTCCTGTTCTAAATCTAGCAACGCAGCGGTATCTCGAACATCTGTTTGATGCTGTGCTATGATATGAGGACACCGTAGCTGCGTTCGAGAGGAGGAGCGGTGGCCGACCAGGACATCAAGATGCTCATCGAGCGCATTATGGCCGAGGCCCGGACCCATCAGTCCGCCCGCTTCTCAAACGAAACCTACGCAGACGAGCCGATTCTCAAAACCGGCCGACAGATGCAGAATTTCCTCCCCGACCAGTACCGCAAAATGCGCGAGATATCGCGCTGGCAGGATGACCCCAAGGGCGGTGCGGGCCGCTGGCTTTCGGAAGCCGAGCTTTTTTACCGCCAGGGCCTGCTGATGGCCGACTTTGAGGACGACTGTCCCTACAACGGCACCTTTAAGTCGTACTTTCCCACCTACAACGCCATGAGCGACCGGCAACTGCGCGGCTACTTTACCTGGCGTGCCCAAGTGCGCCGCGGAACCGTCGAGGAAACGTCTACGTCCTTTGCCTTTCTGTATCTCTATGAGCTGATCTGCGGCATTGGCGTAGATAATCCACTCGATGGTTTTAACAAGATCAAGGCTTTTTGGGATGTCTATCGCGCCTTCGAGCCCGGCATCGACCGGTTTGCGCGCGTGTGGCTGCAAGATTACGCCGTGTTCCACGGGCTCGACCCCAAGCTGCTTCGCGACTCTAAAACCGTCATGTTCGATAACGCCCTTATCGAACTGCGGCGCGCGGCACGAGACCTTGTACCGGCACCGTCCGGCCAGACCCCTAAGCGTCGCAAAACCTCCGAGCCCACGCTCCCCCTTCCGCCCGATGAGGTGCGCGAGGAGCGACTCATGGCCGCCATCAACGCCCTCTCCACGTACAACCTAAGTAGCTCGCGGCTCGACCGCAGCCACCACCGTGATCTGCGCCACGTGGCGTGCGCCGTGTATGTCCGCATGGCGCGCTACTATGACACGCACCGAAAGACCGGCATCGTGGCAAGTTTATTTGGGGAGGAGACGGCCATGCCCTACACCATGTTTGCCTCGGCCGTATTCTTTGCGCCCGAGCGCCACGAGGACTGCGAATACCGTCTGGACCCCATCCATATCTACCGTTGCCAAAACGGTTTTTGGGAATGCATGCGGATTCACGGCAGCAGACAAAAGAGCAGCAAACTTGGCGAGATGATGCGCGCCTGCGACCAACGCCTGCGCCTGGCCCTGGACCCTGCCCATCCCCTTAAGGAAGAAAAGGTCCCCAAATATCTGGCCAAGATTATCGATGACGAGATTGTGGCATGGCTTTCGTGGGACGCCGCACACCAGCCCGTCAAGATCGATATCGATCTGAGCCAGCTGGGGCACATTCGGAGCGCTGCCGCACAAACGCGCGAAGCGCTTTTGATCGACGAGGAACGCGAGGACGGCGCGTCCGCAGAAGCCGAGGCAGCGGACTCAGGGCAACCGGAAGCCGAGCCCGTAGCCGACGCGACGGTCGAGGCGGTCGCGGCGGCCGCAGGGCAGGACGAGTCCGACGAGCCGACCATATCCACCGAACAGTTTGGTGTCGTGGCACCGCTTCTCGCGCCGACGCCCGCGTTCGCAGCTGCTACGCCCGCTGACGCCACAAACGAACTCGCGCCCGCCGCAGACGCCTATCTCCGCGCGCTGCTCGAGCACAACGCAGTACAGGCGGAATCGGCGGTAGTGCAATCGGAGCAGAGCGAGGACATGCTCGTCGATACCATCAACGAGGCGCTCTTTGACCTGGTGGGCGACACCGTAATTGAATTTAGCGCAGCAGGGCCGCAGATTATCGAGGACTACGAAGCAGACGTGAGAGGATACCTAGACCATGAGTGATACCGCATCCGCAGCACCTCGCGTGCCCAAGCGCGTCGCTGCCGTCATTCTCAACTCGCTCAAGGGCGGCGTGGTCCCGCGCATCGGCCTTCCTTACATCACCGTAGGGCGCGAGGTCGAGATCCGCGCCCTGCTCACCGATCTGAGTCTCATCGCCGACGGTGGCGCGAGCTTCCGCTTTCTGGTCGGTCGTTACGGCGCCGGCAAGAGCTTTTTGCTCCAGACTATCCGCACGCACGCCATGGGCGAGGGATTCGTCGTCGCTGATGCCGACCTGTCGCCCGAGCGCCGCCTGCAGGGCGGTCAGGGACAGGGCCTTGCCACCTACCGCGAGCTCATCCGCAATATATCGACCAAGACGCGCCCCGAGGGCGGTGCGCTCAACCTTATTCTGGATCGCTGGGTCGCCTCGTGTGCCGACGTCGACGAGTCGGTCGTCAATGCCCAACTGGCCCCGCTCGAGGAGATGGTCCACGGCTTCGACTTCACCCGCATGCTCCGCCGCTATCGCATGGCCGCATCCGGGGGCGACGAAGAGACCATGAGCCGCGTGACCAAATGGATTCGCGGCGAATACCGCACCAAGAGCGAGGCACGCGCCGAGCTGGGCTCCTCAACCATCATCAGCGATGACGACTGGTACGACTACGTCAAACTCATCGCGCGTTTTTTGGTCTGCAGTGGCTACAAGGGCATGCTGGTGCTCATCGACGAGCTCGTGAATCTGTATAAGATTCCCAACGCCATCACGCGCCAATACAACTACGAGAAGATCCTGACCATGTACAACGACACGCTCCAGGGCAAGGCGCAGTACCTAGGCATGATCATGGGCGGCACGCCAACCTCCATCGAAGACCGCCGCCGCGGCGTGTTCTCCTACGAGGCCCTGCGCAGCCGACTCGCTCAGGGCCGCTTTGCGCGCGAAGACCTTAAGGACATGCTCGCGCCCATCATCCGCCTGCAGCCACTCACCTACGAGGAGCTGCTGGTGCTGATCGAAAAACTCATGCAAATTCACGCCGGCTACTTTGGCTGGACGCCCACGCTTACCGAGAACGACTTGGTGGACTTCCTCAAGATCGAGTTCGGTCGCGTGGGAGCCGACACGCATCTGACGCCGCGTGAAGTCATTCGTGACTTTATCGAGCTGCTCGACATCCTATGCCAAAACCCCGACGCCAACGTGGCCGAGCTGCTGCAAAGCGTCGGCGGCGACGCGTTGGCGCCGGCAACCGCAACAGGCGACACCGGCACCGCAGGCGGCGACCGCAACTTCGCCGAGTTCACCATCTAACCCACCAAAAAGGGACAGGTTTATTTTGGCAGGTTTTATCTGGGCAAACGTTGAAGCAGTAATGCAGCAAGCCGTTGCCAGCCGCGTTGAGAGATTCGTTGTTGAAAGGAGGCCCCGTGAACGCCTTTGACCGCTACGCCCCGTTTATCCAAGACTTCATCTACTCCCACGATTGGGAGAGCTTGCGCTCTATCCAGGTTGCGGCGGCAGATGCCATCTTCAACACACAGGACAATGTGCTCCTGACGGCATCCACGGCTTCCGGCAAAACCGAGGCAGCCTTCTTTCCCATCCTGACCGAGTTTTGGGAGAACCCGCCCGCAAGCGTGGGCGCCCTCTACATTGGCCCCCTCAAGGCGCTCATCAACGACCAATTCTTCCGCCTCAACGACCTGTGCGAAGAAGCCGATATCCCCGTCTGGCACTGGCATGGCGATGTCTCGCAATCACACAAGGCCAAACTCATCAAAAAACCGAGCGGCATCCTACAGATTACGCCCGAGTCGCTCGAGGCACTCCTGATCCATAAGCACATGGCGATCCCGCGCATGTTTTGCGACCTGCGCTATGTGGTTATCGACGAAGTCCATTCGCTCATGCGCGGCGACCGCGGCGGGCAGACGCTCTGTCTTATCGAGCGCCTCTCGCGCATGGCAGGCGTGCAGCCCCGCCGCATTGGCCTTTCGGCCACCATCGGCGACCCCGAGCGCACGGGCGCCTTTCTCTCGCAGGGAACGGGGCGCGACTGCGTTATCCCCCGCTTTGAGGAACCGCGCCGCGTGTGGCGCATCTCCATGGAGCACTTCTACAACTCGGGCCCCCAGGCTCAGCAGCGGGGATTCATGGGCACAGGTCCTCAAGAGGCCGAAGTACTCGCGTGCGAGCGCATCGAGGCAGCGGCATCCGCGGCGCTGCCCGCCGGCGCCCAAGACATGCGTCACAGCGGACAGCTCACACAAGAGGAGCGCCATCAACGTCGTGAGCGGGCACGGGGCAAGGCCGCTCCCAAGGACCGCCAAACTTCCTCGGCCCCCGAGGGCGAAGTCGACATCCCACGAGCGACCGAGCAGGCGCTTCTCAACCCCACCGACACGGCGCCCGACAACGCCGACCCCGGCATGGGCTATATCTTCGAACACACCCGCGGCCGCAAATGCCTGGTCTTTGCCAACTCGCGCGAGGAGGCAGAGGCCGTATGCTCCATGCTGCGTAGCTACTGCGAGAGCCGGCACGAGCCCGACCGCTTTCTCATCCACCACGGCAATCTTTCGGCATCGCTGCGCGAGACGGCAGAAGAGCTCATGCGCGACGAGGAACAGACACAGACGACCGTCACCACCTCTACGCTGGAGCTCGGTATCGATATCGGCCGCCTGGAGCGCGCCTTCCAGATTGACGCGCCGTTTACCGTCAGCTCCTTTTTGCAGCGCATGGGGCGCACAGGCCGTCGCGATCTTCCGCCCGAGATGTGGTTTGTCATGCGCGAGGAAGAGCCCGAGCCGCGCACGATGATGCCCGAAACCATTCCCTGGAAGCTCCTGCAGGGTATCGCGCTCGTACAACTCTATCGCGAGGAAAAGTGGGTCGAGCCACCCGAGCTCGATCGTCTCCCCTACAGCCTGCTCTATCACCAGACTATGTCGACCCTCGCCAGCACCGGCGAGCTCACGCCGGCCGAACTTGCCCAGCGCGTGCTCACGCTCAGCTATTTCCACCGTGTCTCGGCAGACGATTACCGTGTGCTGCTACGTCACCTCATTAAGATCGACCATATCCAGGTCACCGAAGGTGGCGGGCTCATCGTGGGTCTCGCGGGCGAGCGCATCATCAACAACTTTAAGTTCTACGCCGTGTTCCAGGAAAACGAGGAGTTTACCGTCCGGAGCGAATCGGCCGAGCTGGGCACGATCGTTAATCCGCCCCCGCCCGGTGAGCGCATCGCCATCGCCGGACACTGCTGGATTGTCGAGGAAGTGGACTGGAAGCGCCACACTGTCTTTGCCACGCAGGTCAAGGGCCGGGTGCCGGCCTACTTTGGCGACTGCCCCGGCGACATTAACACGCATGTGCTCGAGCGTATGCGCCAAGCGCTCACTGAGCACGCAGCATATCCGTACCTTATGGGTAACGCACGGGCTCGCTTGGCGCAGGCTCGTCATACCGCCGAGATTTCGGGCGCGGGAACTAAGCCGCTCATCAATCTGGGTGGCGACACCTGGGTGCTCTTCCCCTGGTTGGGCAGCTACGCCTTCCTAGCACTCGAGCGCATGCTTAAAATCAAATGCGCCGCTGAGCTGGGCCTTCGCGGACTCGACCCGTCACGCCCGTACTTTATGCAGTTTAAGATGAAGGCCGACGAGGAGACGTTCTTTGAGGTGCTCGCCGCCGAGGCCGAAAAGGACTTCGATCCCATCGAGCTCGTCTATCCTGGCGAGGTGCCTTACTTTGACCGCTACGACGAGTTTGTTCCCGAAGAGCTCGTGCGCAAGGGCTTTGCCGAAGGCGTGCTCGACATAGAGGGCATGAAGCAGCGTGTCCGCAGCTGGCGCGACCACGCCTGAGACCAGTCTTTCTGGGACGGGGCTTGTTGAGCTACTTCTTGGCCAGGCGCCGGCAGCATGATTTTTCTGGGACGGGGATTAAAAAATCATTCTGTACCTAATGATTTTTTAATCCCCGTCCCAGAAAAATCATGCCCGTAGCTAAAAAAGCCCCGTCCCAGAAAGACTGGTCGCAGGGAAACGCGCTAGTCATGGAGGGTAGCGCCGAGAAAGTCGGCGTCGAAGGGCACGGCTTCGGCAAAGGCGTAGTCGCCGTCGCTGACAATGAGCAGGTGGTTTTCCTCGCCGCCGAACTCCGTATCGCCACATGGGACCACCCAAACGTGGTCGAACACCTCGAGCGCCGTGGCGGCGCAATCGCGCAGGAACGTCACGTCGCTCCCCTCGTTCGCGCTCACAATATTAGCCACGTAGATGCCGCCCGGGTTCAAGCTACCCCGCACTAAACGCAACGCCTCAACGGTTGCCAGCTCGCGCACGGGCTCGGCACCGCCAAAGCAATCGCTCACGACCACGTCGTAGCGACGATGACCCACGCTCGTCACGCCCAGATACGAGCGAGCCTCAGCGGTAATCACCCGCAAGCGGTCACCCACCGCGCGCTCCAGCTCGTCTAGGTAGAACCAGCGGCGCGCCAGGCGCGTAATCTCTCCGTCATACTCAATAACGTCCATGCGCAAGCCCTCGTGCGACATCAGCGCAAACTTGGGATAGGCAAACCCGCCGCCGCCCAGCATGAGCATACGGTCGATACCATGCCCGTAAGCATCACGCATTGCGCCCTCGGCCTCAAACACGTCATCAAACGCGCGATAGTACGTAAAGACGGGCTCTGCCCAACGCTCGCCAACGTAGCTCGCGCTTTGGTAGACGCCGCCCTGCACGAGCACACGGACCTCGTCACCGCTCTCATCGTGCATGCGCTTCACGCGCGCCAACCCATTGCGAGTTCGCGCAACCTGCAGACAGGCAGCACGAACAGCGACAGCGGCCGCACCAAGCGCCGCGGCTCCCAGAGCAACGCCGGCAACGACGCCGGCAGAAACACTCGGCTTGTTCATCTAGAGCTCCTTTTGCAGATAAAGGCCATGGTCATAAAATCCAAGATGGCGATAGTACTCGCGTGTGCCAATCGCGCTAATCACGTTGATGCGCGCATAACCCGCATCCCGGGCAATCTCGCATGCATGCTCTACGAGCAAACGCCCCAAACCGTGATGCTGCGCCGCCTGGCCTTGATCCCCCACGCGCGCCGCCATGCCATACACGTGCACCTCGCGAATCATCGCCTCGTCCGGCATCGTCGGCAGCTCGTCCGCATGTGCGGCAACAAAAGCGCGATCGGGCAGCGACAACCGCAAAAAGCCCGCGATCTTGCCCCGCGGCGTCACCCACTGCAAAAAGCGCTCGTAAGTCACCGGCGTCTCGTACGCTACTTCCTCATCAAGAGATAGCTCATCCAAGTCGGCACCCGCCGTGCTGATCTCGCGATAGCGAATCTCACGCACCGTCGCACCGTCACCCCGAGCAGCCAGGCGGTTCTCGACGAGCTGACGCAGGTTGGGCTTCTTGTTGCCCACCATGATGTCATCGGAACTAAAGTCGCGAATCATGCGGCTGATGCGGCAGAATGCCGGCGTCACCACGATGTCATCGGCCAGCACATCGAGCAGTTCTTCCTCGGTATAGGGGCGCCACTCGCCGCGCTCGTAGCAGCCCACCAGGCGCGAGCCCTCGATGAGCGCGCACGGGTAGACCTTGACCTCGTCGGGCATAAAGGCGCCCTCGGTCACAAAGCGCTCGTAGTCGCGCTTGTCCCCCTCGGGCGTAGCGCCCAGCAAGTTGAGCATAAAATGCGCGTGGATCTTAAAGCCAAACAGGCGCGCGAGCGAAAACGCCCGCTCGATCTGTGCCACCGAAATGCGACGCTCGTTGATATCGAGCAGGTGTTGGTCGAGGCTCTGGATGCCCATCTGGATCTTGGTGCAGCCCAGACGGCGGATGAGCGTGAGCGCCTGCGGCGTTACGGCATCGGGGCGCGTCTCGATAACGAGCCCCACCACGCGATGCTTCGCCGTCTCGTTGATGCGCTGCTGAAGCTCGAGCTCCTCCATCGTTGCCGCCTGCCACTCGGCGACCTCGCCCCACGGCGTACCGGGGCCGTACAGACGACGCACCGCGCGGTTATAGCCGCCCACGGCAGCATCCACGCGCTCCTGTTCGCCGGCAACACCGCTCGCAAGCTCAGCCTCATCGGTCGCAATACCGGCAGCGCGATAGCGTTCGCGTCGCTCCGCCACCACCGGCGGCAGCGTATCGGCGGGAGCGCCATCGAGCAGGCGCCCTGCCTCGGCACGGCTGATGCCCGGACGCGCCAACATGGGGTTAGCAGCCACGCCGGCAACGGCATCGTCATTGAGCGCACGGAAAAGCTCCGACATAAACCACGTCTGATAGCCTTGCGGATAGTCGCTCCAGGTACCGCCGAGCACGATGAGCTCAATCTTATCGGTCGCATGTCCCATCTGCGAAAGCGCGGTCAGGCGAGCGCTCACCTGCAGATACGGGTCGAAGCAGTTTTGCTCCGCACGGGCGCATGCCGGCTCGGCGTGCAGATAGCTCTTGGGCATGCGCAGGTCATTGGGGCAAAACAGGCAATCTCCCGAGCACGGCCACGGCTTGGTGATGACGGTAATGGTCGCCACGCCCGAAGCCGTGCGGCGGGGCTTCATGCGCAGCACCTGCAGCAGTTGGCGCTCTAGCTCGGCGTCGACATTCCATGCCGTCCAACGAGCCGGCTCCTCGCGTTTCACCCGCTGGTAAAACGGCAGCAGGCGACGCTTGGCCAAATCGCGCTTGTCGGCACCCTCACGGCGCGCCTCGGCATGTATCAATTTGACGAGTACCTTGTCGTCCACGGTCTCACCGCGACGCAGGGCATCGAGTATGTTCAAAATAATCTGTTCCATGACCCCATTGTAAAGGCAAAGGCGCCGGAGCCGATCTCGGCTTCGGCGCCTTCATCAAACAGCGCGGCTACGTTTGCGGGTCTCCGAAAACCACCCGTCACTCCGAATCAAACGACACGTCACCCGAACCAACCTCAAAACGATACGTGGCAGACTTATCACCGTTGTCGAATTCAAGATTTAATATGGTCTCGCCATCGTAGCCAAGCGGAAGGAAATCGCTCTCGAAGTCACCGCTGCCCACGGCGAGGCTCGCCTTAAAGCCCGTAGAGTTCGGAACCGTCATCTCCACGTCGCCCGAGCCCACGCTCACGTCCATCGACTTCGCGGGCGCCTGGTAGAGCTCGAACGTTGCATCGCCCGAACCGACCTCGGCATTCAGGGTGTCGGTCACGGTGCCCGTAAACGCGACGTCTCCCGAGTCCAACGTCAGGTTGAGGTCATGACACGCAATGTCCGTGACCGTTAGATCGCCCGATCCTACATTCGCTGTAATGCCCACCATGTTATCGGCAACATCCCGCGGCAGCTCGATGGTGACCGAACGATCGATAGCGCGCTCGTCATCGCAGTCGAACTGGCTAATCGTGAGTGTAGAACCCTTGACCTCGGCCAGATTCTGAGTGGCAGCATCGTAGGTAGCTACCCCCTTTGCAACACGACCGCTCTCGATGACACGCACCTGCCCGCCGGAAACGCACTTGATCTCAACCTCACCCGATGTCACATCCAGGTCAAGGGACTGGAATGAGTCGGCATCAAACGTTTCGCTCGAAAGCTGCCGAGACTGAGCGGAATAGTTACCGCCATCCAAAGAATCGTCCCCGTCAACCACATCGTCCATACCGAACAAACCGGATGCAATATCGCCGAGATCCCACGGGCCATCAAAATGAAACAATATCCGCGAAGTGCCAAAGATAAGCCCGATGATGAGCACGAACGCTCCGATACCGACGCCCAGGCGGACCTTGGACTCATGCGAGAGCTTCATCATTCATCACCTTCTTTGGCGCTCGGCTCAGCGGCGGTCGAGGAAGCCACGTCAGTATCAACCGCAGCGGAAACATCCTGAGCCTTAGCCGCCTCCGGCGCCGGACCAACCTGAATATCCCCGCGTGCCCAATCGCCATCGAGCGCACGCGCCACCCAGTGATAGATGGGGATTGTAAAGAAGATCAGCGCGGCAAAGGAGCCACCAAACAGGAACATCAGCAAAAAGAACAGCAGCCAGCACACGGCCCAATACGGAAACGACTGGAACGGACCTTTCAACGGAGTCGAGCCAGCTGCGCCGCCACTCGTCACCTGCGCCGTAGCGGCATTGGCGGCCTGCGCACTCCAGCTTGCCGCTTGCGCCGCCTTGGCCGCAGCATCACTCGCCTGCGTAGCTGCCTCCGTGGCGCGCGCCGCCGCCTCATGGGTGCGGGCACGTTCTGCCGCCTCGGCCTCGCGCTGACGGGCGCGGTCCTCGTTCTCAAACTCGATATCGTCCTCGATCTCATCGCTCGGATTGAGGAGCTCGTCCAAACTCACGCCATAGAGTTTTGCGAGCGAGATCAGGTTCTCGGTATCGGGCGAGCTCTCCGCACGCTCCCATTTACTGACCGCCTGGCGCGACAGCCCCAGCTTTCGCGCCAGCCCTTCTTGGCTAAAACCCTTGCTGCGACGAAGGTCGGCGAGCCGCTGCGCAGTTTCTACATTCATGGTTCCTCCTATGCGATGCCAGCCGTGCCGCCGGACCGTTTTTGTTCTTAAGGCGCCTTGCACAGTTAAAAATCTATCCGCCACCGTCAAAAGCATGCCACCTATTCTAGTGAGATTTTTGACAACCGGCGGTTGCGGGCATATATGAGCTGCGGAAATGTGTCCAAACAAAGCAATGACCCGCAGCTCGGTTGTCCCCGTTGCGGCGTTAACGGTAGTATGGTCGTACTGTTTATTCCGCACCGCCAACGGAGGGAGTTCCGCGCCGTGAACCGCGATTTCGCCTCATCGCTCATTCAGCTCAACAATACGTTCTATCGCGAGCACTCCGCCTCCTTCTCCGATACGCGCCAGGCACCGTGGCCCGGCTGGGTACGCACCATGGACATAGCGCTCGAGCAGCTCGACGTCGCCACGATCGAGCATCCCGTCCGCGTCTTCGATCTCGCCTGCGGCAATATGCGATTCGAGAACTTTGCCGCCGGCGGCGCACTTGCCGCCAAGGGCGTCGACGGCACAAACCCCTCGGCAGACGCCAGTTGCCCGTTTGAGTTCTATGGTGTTGACTCGTGTCAGGATTTGGCTATCGATGCGCACGGTCACGCCCTGCGCATTCCCAACCTGCACTTCCAGGAACTCGATGTGCTCGACGCCCTCATGAAGCTCAACCCCGCCAAGACACCCGACGTGCTTTTCAACGCCCCGCTCGCCGACATCTCGGTCTGCTTTGGATTTATGCACCACGTGCCGTCGTGCGAGTACCGCGTACGCGTGCTCGACGCCCTGGTGCGCCAGACGCGCCCAGGCGGCATCATCGCCATCAGCTTTTGGGAGTTTATGAACGACGGGCGCATGGCGCGCAAGGCCGTTCGTGCCGAGGCCCGCGCCGAGCTCACCCCGCCGTTTGAGGGTTACGATTCCGCGCAGTTTGAAGCCGGTGACCACCTCATTGGCTGGCAAAACGACCGCCACGCCTACCGCTATTGCCATCACTTTGACGATCAGCAGATCACCGACCTGGTGCGCGGCGTCCGTACGTTCTACAAGAGCGGCGAGGTCCCCGTGCGCGAGCTTGAGCGCTTCCATGCCGACGGTCGCAGCGGCGATCTCAACCGTTACGTGATTCTCAAGCGTCTATAGGCGTCAGCGACTCGTCGCTGAGCCGCACCGCATCTTTCGGGCAAACCATGCCCACCCTTTTTCAACCCATTGACGGAACGCGCCTGCAATGTGTTCCATACGTATGACCAAGGAGCCTCATGGGAGCCGTCCACGTTCGCACGCCTAAGAACTTTGTGCTCGAAGAGCGCCTGGGGCGCTACGCCGATGCAATCGAGACGAACCCCGAGGCCTATGCCGGAGATTGGCGCGAGGCTTGCGCGCCAGTTGGCAGCAAGCCCTTCGAACACCTTCACCTGGATCTTGGCTGTGGCAAGGGAACGTACCTTGTAGAGCGTGCGGCGCACGAGCCAAACACCCTCTTTATCGGTATGGACCAGGAGCCCATCTGCATCGCCTATGCCGCACAGAAAATCTGCGAGCAGGAGCTATCCAACGCACTCGTCCTGCCCCGAGGCGCCGCAACGTTGCCGCAGCTGTTTGCCGCAGGCGAGCTCGACGCCATAACCATCAACTTTCCCACGCCGCAGCCCAAGGCCAAGTACGCCAAAAAACGACTCGTCCATGTCGACCATCTGATGCTCTACCGCCCGCTCTTTTCAGCCGGCGCCACCGTCACACTGCGAACCGACAGTAAGCCATTGCGCGACTACGCCCTGGGGCAGTTTGCCGCGGCCGGCTACGACACGCTTTGGGTAAGCGACGACGTCCGCCGCGACCATCCCGAGCATCCCGAGACCGAGTACGAATGCCGCACGCGCGAGATGGGTGCCGTCGTCTATGGCATTTGCGCCACACCCGGCGCGCAGCCCAGCAATGAACAGCTCGCGGCGGGCCGCGCGCAGGAGCAAAGCCTTGCCTGCTACCTGCCCGAAAACCTCGATGAGCTCACCTATGTACCTCTGGGCATGGAAGAGGCCGTCGAGAACTTTAGAAACCGCACCCGCAAAGGCAAAAAGCGCCTTCCGCAGGAGTCATAGGGGCTTTTGACAGTCACGTCGCCAGCGAGCAAGCGCAAATAGGCACCGACGAACGACCCTCAAGCCTAAGTGAGTAGACTTTTTAGCAATAGCCAAGCACAACCCGCATAGGAACAAGTAAAACCGCAGGTAAATCCCTTACGCAAAAGCCATGTGCTGGCGAAATCGCAAAAAGTCTACTCACTTAGCTCGCGGCCGCACCAAACGGCTGAGCAGGACGCCCATTTCCTGCATTTTCTTTCGCGCTGGCACCCCGCGCCGCCGCTACGCCATAATAGTTGGCGGACAATCGCGAGAGAAAGCAAACACATGGCACAGACCACGACAGATATCGCCGCCAGCACCGTCTCCGGCGCCGGAGCCGCCAGTTCATTCTCGGGCGGCACGGGAACCGAAGCCGAATTCGGCTCACTCGGTGCGCTCTCCCCCACCTGGTGGGAGCCCGAGGACGGCAGCGAGCCCGAACCATGGCTCACGCCCGATCAAGCCTTCGAACGCTTCTTTGAATGGACGAGCGACCGCGGCATCGAGCTGTGGGATCACCAAGAAGAGGCCCTCATGGACCTGGCCGCCGGCGATCACGTCATCTTAGGCACGCCGACCGGCTCGGGTAAGTCACTTGTTGCGCTGGGCATGCTCTTTATGGGCATGGCACAGGGCAAGCGCTGCTACTATACGGCTCCTATCAAGGCTCTGGTCAGCGAAAAGTTCTTCGATCTGGTACAGGTGCTCGGCCGCGATAACGTCGGCATGATCACCGGCGACACGCATATCAACACCAAGGCACCCGTCATCTGCTGCACGGCCGAAATCCTTGCCAACGATGCGCTCCGCGAGGGCGAGGACGCCGACGTGGGCTGCGTGGCCATGGACGAGTTCCACTACTTTGCCGACCCCGACCGCGGCTGGGCCTGGCAGGTGCCGCTGCTCACCCTGCCCCATACGCAGTTTATGCTCATGAGTGCCACGCTCGGCGATGTCACTGCCATCGCCACCTCACTCGAGGAACACACCGGCGCTACCTGCGACTTGGTCGTCGATGCCCCACGCCCCGTGCCGCTGAGCTACGACTACGTGACGACCTCGCTTGAGGGCACCGTCGAGCTCGCCATGCGCCGTGGCGAGGCCCCGCTCTACATCGTGCACTTTAGCCAGGACGCCGCACTTGCGACGGCGCAATCCCTCGCCAATTTTGGCATCGCCAGCAAGGAGCAGCGCGAGGCTATTAAGGAAGCCGCCAAAGGCACGAGCTTCTCGACGGCCTTCGGCAAGATCCTCAAGCGTTTGCTCGGCTGCGGCGTCGGCGTGCACCATGCTGGCATGTTGCCGCGCTATCGCCTGCTGGTCGAGCGCTTGGCGCAGCAGGGCCTGCTGCCCGTCATCTGCGGTACCGATACGCTCGGCGTCGGCATCAACGTACCCATCCATACCGTGGTGCTCACCGCGCTCACCAAGTTCGACGGCTACAAGATGCGTCGCCTGCGCGCCCGTGAGTTTCATCAGATCGCTGGTCGCGCCGGTCGCTCGGGCTTCGATACCGAGGGCATGGTGATCGCCGAGGCACCCGAGCACGAGATCGAGAATGCCAAGCTTATGGCCAAGGCGGGCGACGATCCCAAAAAGCTCCGCAAGATTAAAAAGAAGAAGGCCCCCGAGGGCTTTGTCACCTGGAACAAGCAGACCTTTGAGCGCCTGATCGAGACGCAGCCCGAGACGCTCAAGCCGCGCCTTCGCATCACACACTCCATGGTGATTAGCGTGGTCGAGCAGGGCGGTGACGCTCGCGCCCGCGTGCACGACCTCATCGAGACAAGCCTGCAGACCCCCGAAGAAAAGGCCAAGCTCGAGGTTCGCGCCGACGAAATCTTCGCCACGCTCATCGACTCCGGCGTCGTCGTGCGCACCGAGGTACCGCCCGCACCCGACGCTCCGGCTGATGCCGCGCCGGACATCGACTACGCGCTGACGGTCGACCTGCCCGAGGACTTTGCGCTCGACCAGCCGCTCTCGCCGTTTTTGCTTGCCGCGCTGGAGCTGCTCGACCCCGAGAGTGAGACCTATACCATGGATCTGATCTCGATGGTCGAGTCAACGCTCGAGGATCCCAAGCAGATATTGCGCGCACAGGAGCGCGCCGCGCGCGACCGCGCGATGGCAGAAATGAAGGCTGACGGCGTCGAATATGAGGAACGCCTGGAGCGCATCCAGGACGTCACCTACGAAAAGCCGCTCGAGGACTTGCTCGACGCCGCTTTTGACAAGTACTGCCAGGAAGTACCCTGGGCAAACGACTACCAGCTCTCTCCCAAGAGCGTCCTGCGCGATATGCTGGAAAGCGCGAGCGATTTTAAGGGCTACATTCAAAAGCTCGGCATCGCCCGCTCCGAGGGCATTTTGCTGCGCTACCTGGCAGAGGCTTACCGTTCTCTCGACCGCACCGTACCCATCGAGAAGCGCGACGAGCGCCTGCGTGACATCATTTCGTGGCTCGGCTTTGTGGTGCGCTCGGTCGACTCGAGCCTGGTGGACGAGTGGGAGAACGCCGGCAACCCCGCTGCACTCGATGCTGCGCCGCCGCAGGGCATCGACGAGGTCGTGGCGGACCGTCGCGGCTGCACGCTGTTGGTGCGCAACGCGCTCTTCCGTCGCGTGACCCTTGCCGCCCGCGAGCACGTTCGCGACCTGGGCGAGCTCGACGACGACTGGGGCATGAGCGAGATCCGCTGGCAAAAAGCACTCGACGCTTACCACGAGCAGCACGAGGAAATCCTCACCGACGGAGATGCCCGCAGCGCCGCGATGTTTTCCATCGACGAGTCCGACGAGAAGACCGCGCACGTATGGCACGTGCACCAGATTTTTGCCGACGAGGATGGCGACCACGACTTTGGCATTATGGGCGATGTCGATCTAGACGCCACGCAAGACGGTGGCGAGGTCATTTTCAAAAACTACCGTGTCGGCTTTATCGAGGACCTGCTCGAGGACTAGCCGAACATACCGAAACGAAACGGGGCCGTTGGCAATTTCGCCAGCGGCCCCGCTTTTGCACTATCCGCTATACCTTACTCGGCATCCTCGATCTCATACGAATCCGCCTCGGCTGGCTCATCGTTTGTCTCTGACGCAGCCCCGCGCGCCTCGTCAAACGCCGCCTTCATGGTCTTGTTGCCCCACGTGAGCTTGCGAATGGTAAGATCGTCGGCTTTCTTGTTGGCTAGGCGCAGGTTGTTCTCGGAGGACAGCAACGCCTCCTTGGTTTTCTGCAGATGGCTAATCGTCTTGTCGATCTCATCGATTGCTGTTTGGAACTTGCGACTCGCAATCTCGTAGTTGCGGCCGAAATCATTCTTGAACTTTTCCATCTTGGCTTCGAAGTTCGTAACGTCGATATTCTGCTGTTTGTACTCCGCTAGCTCCTGCTTATAGCGCAGCGAACCCATGGCGGCGTTGCGAAGAAGCGTAATCATGGGAATGAAAAACTGTGGGCGAATCACGTACATCTTCTCGTAGCGATAGCTCACGTCGACTATCCCTGCGTTATAGAGCTCGCTCTCGGGCTCGAGTAGCGTGCAGAGCACCGCGTACTCACAGCCTTTTTGGCGGCGATCGTGGTCGAGTTTCTTAAAGAAGTCCTCGTTTTTATGCTTGGTCGTGGTCTCGTCGTTCTCGTTTTTCATCTCGAACATAATCGAAATGACCTCGTTACCGCTCGCGTCGCACTCGCGGAAGATAAAGTCGCCCTTGGTACCCTCGGACGCATCGTTATCTTTCTCGAAGTACGCGTTGGGAAACGCCGTCATGCGCAGACGGTTGAACTCGGTCTCGCAGTGCTGCTCGAGCGACTCGCCCACCATCTTGGTGGACAGGCGGACCTTCATGTCCTTAAGGCGCTCAATCTCTTCATCCTTGTAGCGAATCAGGTCATCGCTCGCGCGCTTGGCCTGCGCAAGCTCGAGCTCGTGTGCCGCCTTGGCTTGCTCCTCACGAGAATCGCGCACCGCCAACTCGCTCGTCAGCTTGGCACGTGCCTCATCGCGCTCTCGCTCCGCCGCGGCGACCGCCTCTGACAGGTTCATTTTTGCCATCAGTTCCTGCTCGCGCAACTGGGCACGCAGACCCTCGGCCTCTTGCTCGGACTGTGCCTTTGCGGCAGAAAACTTCTCTTGCACCTTCACGCGATAGTCAGCAAGCGCGCGCTCGGCCTCGCTGCGAGCGGCATCGAGCTCACGCTGCGACTCGGCCGCAGCGGCGGCAAGCGCCATCTCCTGGGCCTTGTCCGCCGCGGCAAGTCTGGCCTGCAGCTCAGCAATCTGAGCATCACGTGCAGCTAAATCGTTTTGAGCGGCATTGCGCGTCGCCGACTCGACGAGCTTGGCTTCGTCATCTTTGCGCTCCAGCTGCGCACGCAAATTGTCGATCTCGCGCTGAAGCTCGGCATTCTCCTTTTGAGCATCGGCGCGGGCCTCAACCGCCGCGCGCTGACTTGCACTCTCGCGCTCTGCGGCAGCGCCTTCGAGCTTGGCGCGCAGCTCGGCAAGCTCAGCGTCGCGCTTGGCAACCTCTTGTGCCAGCTTCTGCTCCGCAGTGTTCTTCTGCTC
Source organism: Collinsella sp. AM43-1 (assembly GCF_003467925.1). Lineage (NCBI taxonomy): Bacteria > Bacillati > Actinomycetota > Coriobacteriia > Coriobacteriales > Coriobacteriaceae > Collinsella > Collinsella sp. AM43-1. The sequence goes on from NZ_QSFR01000011.1 coordinate 59,929, forward strand.
GGCAAGCTGAGCGTTGCGCTGAGACTCTGCCTCTTGCAAGGCAGCCGTCGAACGCGAGCGCTCAAGCTCCAGCGCCTGCTCGCCCTCGCGCTGGACTGCCCTCACACGCTCATCCAGATCGCGCGAAAACTCGGCATTGCGCACTTGTTTGACGATATCCGCATAGCCGGACGCATCGACCTTAAAAACTTCGCCGCAATGCGGGCACTTAATCTCGTTCATAGCAGCTCCTCGATGGACGCAAACTTCAACCGCCTTCACTCTACCGCGCCGCGCGGACAAATAAGTCGCCGCTACCAGAATGAGTACGGCGCCAGAACCACCACAAAGGTGCCTGTCCCCTTCGTGGCGGTTTGCGAGCTACAGTCCAAAGAAATTCAGGATCTGGTCTCGGCTTACGGGCTTGTAGTTGTTGGCGTCGAGGCCCACATCGTAGCGGTAAATGGGGCGCTCGCGATCGCGGTTGCGAGCGTTGGTGCGGTCTCCTCTGCTGTGGATATGCCCGTGTAGCATGATGGCGCCACGCGCCTTACCATTCCAGCTGAGCATGGGGTAGTGGCTCATAACCAGACGATGCCCCTTGGCATAGCCGGGAGCAATCTCCAGGTAATCGCGCACGTCTTCCCAAATCTGCGGTACGTCGGGATCTTCCCAGTCGCCGTCATGGTTACCACGGATGAGCGTCACATTCTTGCATTCGATACGCTCGCGCAGGCGCACCGCCTCTGCCAGGGGCAAACGGTAGGTAAAGTCTCCCAAGATATAGAGGCGGTCGTCCACAGCCACGCACTCATTGATGGCATCGATGACCTTGCGGTTCATCTCCTCGACCGAATCAAACGGCCGATCCATGTCGTGCAAGATATTCGTATCGCCCAGGTGCAGGTCGGCGGTAAACCACATCATCGTCTATGCCCTCATTTCGCAACGCGTTCAACTCGTGCTAAGTATACAGACGTAGCGATGCGGCGGTTATCCAAAGAGCCCGCCGAACAGTCCGCGGCGGCGCTTGTCCTTTTTATTCGAATCTTTTCCCGGGGTGTTCTTATCCTTTTGCTTTTTGCGGTCCTGCTCCAACTCATCGTCATCAAGTAGCATATCCCACTCAAACGGGTCATCCGTCAGATCGAACAGATCATCGTCAACAAACATGGCAGCCTCCATTGCCGACTAGCGAGCATCCACCACATAGAGGCCAACGCGCATCTGATGCCACGGGCTGCGCTCGGGGGCAACCTGTTGTACGCGGGCCTCAAACACATCCTCGTGGCCGTAATACATCATCAAGGACAGCGGGCCGACCTCGTTTCCCGGAACATAGCCAAGCTTGGTGTTGCCGTAATAGATCGCAACCGCCTCGGGATCATGGGGATTATCGTGCTCGGCACACAGCGTCAGTTTATCGCCCGCTTTAAGATCGCCTAGGACCAAAGCACCGTCGGCATATTGAAATCCTGCGATATGAAACGACAGAAGAACACGTGAAGGCTCGTACATGGCAACTCCTCTAACGGCCGGATAAACCAGCGTTTGACCTTATCGAGAAGTCTACGGGCCCGTGCGGACATAAATTCATCCTTATCTGATTCTAATGCACAAACATGCGCACGAACTTGTGCTTCCAGCTTGCGTAAGGAGCATAGCGGAATGGCACGTCCAACCACGTTGCCTTGTTCACGATGCTCTTCTTGTGGCTAAACGTATCGAAGCTCTCGCGTCCATGGTACTGCCCCATACCGCTCGCGCCCATGCCGCCAAAGCCCATATGGCTCGTAGCCAGATGCATGATCGTGTCGTTGACGCAGCCGCCGCCAAAGGGCACATGGCGCACAAAGCGCTCCTGAACTGCGCGGTCCTGGCTAAAGATATATAAGGCCAGCGGTGTCGGACGATCCGTAATAAACGTCTCGGCCTCGTCTAAGCTCTCAAACGTCAGCACCGGCAAGATGGGACCGAAGATTTCTTCCTGCATCACGGCGTCATCGGGGGACACGCCGTCTAGGATCGTCGGCTCAATCTTGAGCGACGACTCGCGCGCCGTGCCTCCCAGCACAACCTTGTCGGGATCGATCAGCCCGCGCACGCGCGCAAAATGCTTGGCGTTGACGATGTGGCCGTAATCCTCGTTGTCGAGCGGATGCTCGCCAAACATGCGGCGGACCTCCTCCTTGATGAGGCCCAACAACTCATCGTGCACGTGCACGTCGACCAGCAGATAATCGGGCGCTACACAGGTCTGGCCCACGTTGAGCCATTTACCAAAGGCGATGCGCCGTGCCGCGACCTTCAAGTTTGCCGTCGCATCCACAATGCCGGGACTCTTTCCGCCCAGCTCAAGCGTCACGGGCGTCAGGTTTTTACTTGCCCGCTCCATGACGAGTTTGCCGACCGGAACGCTGCCGGTAAAGAAGATCTTGTCCCAGCACTCATCGAGCAGCGCTTCGTTCTCGGCGCGCCCGCCCTCGATAACCGTCACCAGGCGCGGATCAAACGTCTCTTCGCAGATTTGCTTGAGCACCGCGCTCGAAGCCGGCGCATAGGCACTCGGCTTGATGACCACGGTGTTACCCGCAGCGAGCGCGCCGGCGAGCGGCTCGAGCGTCAACAAAAACGGATAGTTCCATGGAGCCATGACGAGCGTGACGCCATAGGGCACGGCTTGCGTCTTGCACACGCTAATAGCATTGGCGAGGTCGCAGGAGCGCAGGCGCGGACGGCTCCATCGAGCCACATGCGCAATCTGATGACGAATCTCGGAAAGCGAGGTGCCGATCTCACACATATAGGCCTCGTCATGCGACTTTCCCAAATCGGTCTTGAGCGCATGGGCAATATCGGTCTCGTGTGCTCGCACCGCCTCGCGCAGGCGCACGAGGGCGCGACGTCGAGCATCGACATCAAACGTGGCGCGCGTCTTAAAGTAGGCGCGCTGTTCGCCGACAATGCGCGCGATTTCCTCGGTGTTCATGGGCCCTCCTAGTTCTCATCCTCAAACATACCACCCGCGACGACCTCGTACATACGCTCGAGCTCCAAACGGTCCATCAAAAGTGGAACGGGGTATAGCGGATTGGCCTCGGCATCGGCATGGGCCGCCATTTGCGGAATATCGGAGCGGCGAATGCCCGTCACATATTTGGGAATGCCCAAGGCGGCATTCATGCGGTCGACCCAATCGATAAAGGCCTCGGCCGCAAGACTGTCCTGCGCGTTAGCCGGCGCGATACCGGCCATGCGAGCAAGATCGGCAAGCGTGGGGGCGGCGGCGTCACCATAAGCGCGAAGCATGTGCGGCAGGATGATGGCGTTGGCCAAGCCGTGCGGAATTCCGTATCGGCCGCCCAGACTATGCGCGATGGCATGCACATATCCGACATAGGAGCGGGTAAATGCAACACCCGCTTTATACGCCGCCGAAAGCATATTGCGACGAGCGCGCATGTCGTCGCCATGCTCATAGGCCTCGAGCAAATTGTCGCGGATGAGCTGCACCGCCTGACGCGCCATCTTGCGCGTGTAGGGCGTGGTGCTGCGCCCGATAAAGGCCTCGACGGCATGCGTCAGAGCATCCATGCCCGTCTGCCCCGTAATGGAGGCGGGCAGGCCACGTGTAAACTCGGGGTCGTGTACCGCAAAGCGCGGGATCAGCACAAAGTCGTTAATGGGGTACTTGTAGTGCGTCTCGTCATCGGTAATGACCGCTGCGAGCGTGACCTCGCTACCCGTACCTGCCGTGGTGGGAACGGCGATGAGCAGCGGCAGGAGACGGTGGACGCGCAACAGGCCGCGCATCTTGTTGATGGGCTTGTTTGGCTGTGCGATGCGTGCGCCCACGCCCTTGGCACAGTCCATGGCCGAGCCGCCGCCAAAGCCGATAATGGCCTGACAGGCGCTCTCGCGATACAGGGACGCCGCTTCCTCCACGTTTGAGACCGTGGGGTTCGCACGCGTTTCGGCATAGACCGTAACGCCAATTCCCTTGGACGCGAGCGCCGTCTCGAGCGGCGCCGTGAGCCCCAGACGGGCAATACCGGGATCCGTCACGATAAGAACCCGCTGTATCGAGCGCTTTTGAAGCACCGCGGGCACGTCCTCGGCATGCTCCAAAATGCGCGGCTCGGTATAGGGCAGGATCGGCAATGCGATGCGAAAAACCGTCTGATATGTTCGGCACCAGGCACGACGGGCTAGATGCATAAAGGAAACTCCTTCATTTGTTGATAGGTCAACATTTGCTCGACCGATTGTACTCAGCGGAGGTCTCGAGCGGCCTGGCAATCGTTAATCAATCAACATCTTCACATGCCCAAAATTATTTTATTAAAAATCATTCCTAATAGGCTTCACATTCGGTCGCATTTATGGATAATAGAACTCGTCAAGACGCACGTCCGGAGAGGGCCCTTACGGGACCGGACGAGCGCACAATCGCCATCGATCGAAAGGATCGAATCATGAAGTTTGTTTGCCCCGTTTGCGGTTATGTGGAAGAGTTCGACGGCGACCAGCTGCCCGAGGACTTCAAGTGCCCCCAGTGCGGCGTTCCCGGTTCTCGTTTCCTGAAGCAGGAGGAGGGCCAGCTCGAGTGGGCTGCCGAGCACGTCGTGGGCGTCGCCAAGATGGAGGGCGTCTCCGAGGACATCGTTGCCGACCTGCGCGCCAACTTTGAGGGCGAGTGCTCCGAGGTCGGTATGTACTTGGCCATGGCTCGCGTCGCTCATCGCGAGGGCTATCCCGAGATCGGCCTGTACTGGGAGAAGGCTGCCCACGAGGAGGCCGAGCACGCCGCCAAGTTCGCTGAGCTTCTGGGCGAGGTCGTGACCGACTCCACCAAGAAGAACCTCGAGATGCGCGTTGAGGCCGAGAACGGCGCCACCGCTGGCAAGACCGATCTCGCTAAGCGCGCCAAGGCCGCCGGCCTCGATGCCATCCATGACACCGTGCACGAGATGGCTCGCGACGAGGCCCGCCACGGCAAGGCTTTCGCCGGCCTGCTGAAGCGCTACTTTGGCTAAGCCAACCGCTTGAGACATAACCTCTAGCTCGATGAGGCCCGGACCGTATTGGTTCGGGCCTTTTTGTGTCTCGAGGACTCGTTAACGCCCTGAAATAGAGCTATCTTCGGCATCGGTCTCTCGTCAAAAACTAAGTGAGTAGACTTTTCGAAACTTGCCGAGCAGACCATCCGTATTGCTTTATGAAGTCGCAGGTAAATGACTTGTTTCAAAACGGCCTGGTCGCCAAAGTGTCAAAAGCCTACTCACTTAGAACCGCAGCCGTCCACGATCGAGCTGTTTTGCGTCTAACGGGCATCTTTCCGTCGATTACTCCCAATTTTGTCCAGTCAACGAATAGTTCAGACCGGAGTAATGTCTCAGCCCTTTGCTCATCTGAGCTTTTATCACGATATTCAGCATCGAGCATCCTGCATACGGCCTTAACGATCGCGCGGAATCTATCCCCATCGGATATCTGTCTGTGTGTCAGGAGAAGCACATCGTAGCCCATGGCCTGAAGGGCCGTCATGCGGTCAGCGTCACGCAAGCCATCTCCTGCGCGTCCGTGTGAGGCCTTTCCCTGACATTCAATGGCCACCTGTCGCCTGCCGTCCGGCGAAGACAAAAGTAGGTCGATATATACACGGGACTTTCCCACAATCGCTCGAGCACTTGTGCTTAGCATCACTTCAACATTAAGCTCTATGCCGCAAAAACCTTCGCCTCCCAGGGATCGCGGCAGTGCAAGTAGCAAATACGCCTCGACCTCAAAAGGCGACGCGGCGCCCAATGGAACGAGTTGCGATACCGCTATAAATCTATTGCCGTAACGCATCCCGCAAACATCTGAAAAAAAACGGTCAAGGTCTCCGCCCAAAACCAAAGCGTCTCGACGCCATAAATTTGAAGCGGCGCCGTCCTCGGACGGGCAGCGCACCCAACCGAACGTTGTCGAAATCGCGCCCGAATCAATTGCACGCGAAAGCTCCGCCTCAAGTGCCGCCGGCAGGGCACACACCGCAAACAAGCCACACATCTCCGCCAATACCAAAAGAAGCTGAAGATCCGTCAGATGCCGCAACATGATGAATGCCGTCAGTAGAGGAGACGTAATCAAAACCCCATGCTCCGTTTCCAGCACGGATTCCCCGGGAAGCTCACCAAGAAACAGCCGCTGCCTAATGCTGGCAGGACAAGTCCGTTTGTTTCTCGACCGAACCAATGTATACAACGGAAAACCGAGCGCGACCGCAGCCGTCGGGTTGCGGGCGAGATCATATCGCTGCCGGTCTTCTTCCGGTCGTGGAAGCGGCGGACACAAAGCGCGGACTTGAGGAGGCAAACGCCAGTACCTAAAAGCTGATATGTCACAAAGTAGATCCTTCATAGGCACAGGAAAACACGAATTTCAACCCAGTCAGTCACGCATTGGCGCGAACGCACCAAAAATGGCGCCGAACGGACTGCCGAGTTTTCAACAGCCCTCCCCAACTGGCCAAAAGCTTGCCAAGAGCTGGACGAAGCCCTGTTGAAAACCCCATTTTTTCTCATGCAGGAGCTTTGCGCGGCAAGTGAGTAGACTTTTTTGAACATCCCGATCAGGCCGGTCATCCTGCTTTTCAAAACCGCAGGTAGATAGCTTGTTACAAAACTGCCTGGTCGCCAAAGTGCTAAAAGTCTACTCACTTAGGTTGCAGAGCGCCCCCCATTAGCTGCAATTCCAAGGTAGTTAGTACTTTTGGACTCAGATCGTCATACTGAACAAGAATTTGAGTTGAGTTTTCAGGGACAGATGCGCCATCGGCACACCAAAAACAGTCACCGATATCGATAAAAGGGATGCTCGAGCGCGTGAGGGCCCGTGCAAAAGTGCTTCCGCCCATTCCACGCTCCGCAACCACGATACAGTAAAGGCCCGCGTCTGCATGCTCGATCGAGACTTCCCCTGCCGGAAACGTTTTCCGTACAAGCGTCGCCAGGCCATCACGCGCCTCGCGAGCACGAACGCGTACGCGGTTCACATGTCGCTCGTAATCACCCGATTCCAGCAAACGAGCCAAAGCGACCTGGTCAACAGAGCTCACCGACGAGGCGTAAAAACCAAGGTTGTGCCTAAACCGCTCCATTAGCTCATCGGGCAACACCATGTACGCTAGACGCAACGCCGATGACAGGCTCTTCGAAAACGTGTTGGTGTAGATAACCGACTGGGCGGCATCGATCGACGCGAGCGCGGGAATCGGCTTGCCGGCAAGGCGAAACTCACAATCAAAGTCATCTTCGATGAGATACCGACCTGGTCGCTCGGCGGCCCAGCTCAGCAGCGCATAGCGACGCGCAATGCTCGTCACAAGGCCGGTCGGATACTGATGGGACGGCATCAGGTGAAGGACATCGGCCCCGGCTTTCTGCAGAACGCTCAAGTCCACGCCCTCATCATCCAACGGGATATGTCGAACTTCGCAGCCCATAGCCTGATAGATGCGCGTCAGGCGCAAATAGCCCGGATCTTCAACGGCATACACCTTGTCGGCTCCAAGCAACTGAACCAACATGGTATCGAGCAGCTGGGCGCCCGCACCGATGACGATGTTGTCGGGATTAACATTCATGCCCCGTGTCCCGCGCAGATGGCGAGCGATTGCGCGTCGTAGCCGAGCGGTGCCCTGTGCCGGCGCAGTCGAAAAGATTTCGCGTTCATCTTCAGATGCCAGCGTCGCCCGCAGCGCGCTTTGCCAAAGCCGCGCCGCCTCCAAAGCGGAAGGAGAAAGCGCATCGAATCGCTCGACCTGTCCGTTGACATCACGCGCACTGGGGCCCGCAGAGACGGCATCTCGGTCGATGCCCTCCGCAGCCGAAGCCAAAACCGGTGCATCCGGAAGCTCGCAAGCGTAGTAGCCACGACGCGGCATTGAGCAAATATAGCCCTCGGCAAGTAGCTGGCTATATGCATTCTCGATGGTAATGACACTGATTCCCAGATGGCTGGCAAAGGCGCGCTTAGACGGAAGATGTTCCCCCGCCGCAATACGTCCAGCAACGATATCATCTCGAATTTGCTGGTAAATATACTCATAGAGCGATGCTTCGCCGCGTTTTTCCAAATTGTAGTCAAACATGAGTTTATCACCTGACCATATCGAACCGTTCAATCTGGTATTATTCTGACCTTGTTATTATCTCGAAAACTGAGTATTTCGCCATACCCAGCTCCCCGATAGGATGTTCCGTCAAGCAATGTACATGCCAACCAAGGGAGCAACCATGGCAGAACAGACCAGCAAGGCCGATCGCGTCAAACTCAATCGCGAGCTCGCGCAGATGCTCAAGGGCGGCGTCATCATGGACGTCACCACGCCCGAGCAGGCACGCATCGCCGAGGAGGCAGGCGCCTGCGCCGTCATGGCTCTCGAGCGCATCCCGGCCGACATCCGCGCCGCCGGCGGCGTGTCGCGCATGAGCGACCCCAAGATGATCAAGGGCATCCAGGAGGCCGTCTCCATCCCCGTCATGGCCAAGTGCCGCATCGGTCACATCGTCGAGGCGCAGATCCTGCAGGCCATCGAGATCGACTACATCGATGAGTCCGAGGTTCTCTCCCCCGCCGACGACGTCTATCATATCGACAAGACCCAGTTTGACGTGCCGTTTGTCTGCGGCGCCCGTGATCTGGGCGAGGCGCTGCGCCGTGTTGCCGAAGGCGCCACGATGATTCGCACCAAGGGCGAGCCGGGCACGGGCGACGTCGTCCAGGCTGTGCGCCACATGCGCAAGATCCAAAAGCAGATCCGCGACGTAGTTGCCCTGCGTGACGACGAGCTCTTTGAGGCAGCCAAGCAGCTGCAGGTGCCGGTCGAGCTGGTCCGCGAGGTCCATGCCACGGGCAAGCTCCCCGTCGTGAACTTTGCCGCCGGCGGCGTAGCGACCCCCGCCGACGCCGCGCTGATGATGCAGCTGGGCGCCGAGGGTGTCTTTGTCGGCTCGGGCATCTTTAAGAGCGGCGACCCCGCCAAGCGCGCCGCCTCCATCGTTAAGGCCGTGGCAAACTTCACCGACGCCAAACTCATTGCCGAACTTTCTGAGGACCTGGGCGAGGCCATGGTGGGCATCAACGCCGACGAGATCGAGATCATCATGGAGGAGCGCGGACGCTAGTCCAGCAGAAAGGATCGCACATGAGCGATTACGCAGACCAGACGGTCGCCGTGCTGGCGGTCCAAGGCGCTTTTGCCGAGCACGAGGCAAGGCTATCCGAGCTGGGCGCACGTTGTATTGAGCTGAGGCAGGCGGCCGATTTGCAGCAGAACTTTGACCGCCTGGTCCTCCCCGGCGGCGAGTCCACCGTTCAGGGCAAGTTACTTGCCGAGCTTGGTATGCTCGATGAGCTTCGCACCCGCATTGTTGAGGGCATGCCCGTCCTGGGCACCTGCGCCGGCTTGATTCTATTAGCGCGCGATCTTGCCGCCCACGACGATAAGGGGACGCCGCGCTTGGCAACCATGGATGTGCTCGTTGAGCGCAATGCCTACGGCAGGCAACTCGGCAGCTTTCGAGCCAAGGGGCAGGTAGCCGGCATCGACGGTGAAGTGCCGCTGACGTTTATCCGTGCGCCCCGCATCGTCGAAGTGCACGGCAATGCCCAGACTTTGGCTAACGTCGATGGCCGCATCGTCGCCGCCCGCCAGGGCAACCAGCTCGGCGTCACCTTCCACCCCGAGCTCGACGAAGACACCCACCTCCACGAACTGTTCCTGCAAATGTAGGCAGAATTTAAACGAGCGTGGATTTTCGGACATACAACAAATGAGAGTGGATAATCTCCCACTTTGAGCTTGAATGCAGGCTCAAACCGGGAGATTATCCACTCTCATCCTATGTAGTCGTTGGGGACGTTCTTAAACGACTAGTCAAACAAGAACGTCCCCAATGACTACCTGACAAGGAGTGTCCCAAACTACCGGCAGAAAAGGAACGTCCCCAACTGCCACCCCCGGAGCAAGACAACGCCGCAGGTTGAGCATAAGTCAGCGAAAACGCCCCTAAGCGAGCAAGGTGACGTGAAATGAAAGGGCGCTGACCTTATGGTCGCGCCCTTGAAATTGAACGTCAGATTGCCGCTTAGGGGCGTTTGCAGCGTCAACTGGTTACGCGGTTCGTAGAACCGCGTAACTAATTAGAAGCGGTTGCCGCGGAAGCCGCCACCGTTGCGGCCGCCGCGATCGCCGCCGCGACCGCCGCGGTCGTTACCACGGTTGCCGCCGAAGCCGCCACGGTTGCCACCGCGGTCGCCATAGCCACCACGGTTGCCGCCAAAGCCGCCGCGACCGCCACGGTCGCCGCCACGGTCACCAAAGCCGCCACGGCCGCCACGATCGCCACCGCGACCGCCACGGTCACCGCCGCGGCCACCGCGATCGCCAAAGCCACCGCGGCCACCACGGTCGCCGCCACGGCCACCGCGATCGTCACGGCCACCGCGAGGACCGCGGTCCTCGTCCAGGCCCATGGCGACGAGCGGAGCGATAACCTTATCGAGGGCAGCCATCAGCTCGGTGGCCTCCTCGTAAGAAAGCTCGGGCAGGAGCTTCTCCTTCTTGTTGGCAAGCTCGACCAGGCCCTCGGCGGCATCCTCGGCAGCGAAGACGACGATCTTGCGCATATCGCCCTCGGCGTCGTCGATGCGGCCGACCAGATCGGCAGCCTCGGCCTCGGCCATCAGGCCATCGAGCTCACGAAGGCGCATGCCCAGCAGGTCGGACATCTCCTTCTGCTCCATCTTGGGCTTGAGGTCAAGCAGCTTGATGGCGCGCTCGATGTTCGCCATGCGCTCGGCCTTGGCCTCCTCCTCCTTGGAAATAGCAAAGCGACGGCTACGCAGCAGGCGGGCGGCCTTCTGCATCTTGTCCATCAGCTCTTCGTCATCGTAATCAACGGCGGCCTCGACAACCTCGGCCTCCTCCTCGGCGGAAACCTCGTCAGCAGCCTCAACCTCGGCAGCTTCGGTCTCCACGGTCTCGACTGCCTCGACCTCGGCAGCCATGGTCTCGTTCTCGGTCTCGTTCATGATCTCTTCGTTCTCGGACATGAGACTCCTTCTTGGCCCTCTCGGGCATCATCGCCCCATTCGCGGGGCCCGTCGCGCACTCTTTGCGCTTTAAACATTCATGCCTCTCGGCAAAACGTCCATTAGTTTATGGTGTCGTCCGCTAATCTAGCTGCAGAATCTATGTGCACACATTAATGCGACATGTGCGACTCGCGGCGAGCGTACACAACCGACACCGCGAAGCCAACCAGGGCAATCACGGCCGCCATGCGCACGGCGGCTGCAAATCCAATCGCCTGGGCAACGTCCGTCGCCACGCCGGCAGCACCGGCAGCCGCCGCAGAACTCGAGAGCAGGCCGATAAACAGCGACGGGCCAAACGATGCGGCAATCATGTTCCACGTGTTGAGCAATGCCGTTCCGTGAGGATGCTCAGCGGCGGGCAGCGTCTCCAAGCCGGCCGTTTGCGAGGGGCTCAGCACCAAACCGACTCCGGCATACACCACAACGGTCAGCGCCACGACGACGCCGATGTTCATGCTTGCCGCCGTCATCGAGATGGCAGTCTGCCCCACGGCAATCAGGGCAAAGCCGACCGGTAGCAGCGGCCATGCGCCATGGGCATCCATCACGCGTCCGCCCACAATCGAGGTCACGGCGTTGCAGGCAATTGCCGGCAAAATGAGCAGGCCCGCGACAAGCGCGGTCATGCCGTATGCGCCCTCAAAATAGAGCGGCAACAAAACGCTCATCGAGAACGTCGTCATCATCGACACCACCACAAGCAGACAGGCAGGCCAAAAATGAACGCTCGTCATGGGACGCACGTTGAGCACCGGATGGACGAGCTTGAGCTGACGGGCCGCAAACAGGCCGAGCAGCACAACCGCGGCGAAAAGCGTCACGATGCCGGCCATCACATTGGCCGAGAACTCGCCTACGGAATACACGAACGCCGTAATGCCGGCGGCGAGCAAAATAACCGACAGGATATCGAGCGAAACATCCAGGCGCTCTCCGACATTTCGAACGAGCTTTGCACCCGCCGCAGCGACCACAACACCGCCCACCAGCGGCACTAGGAACACCGCCCTCCAGCCAAACAACGTGCACATAAGACCACTGATCACAGGTCCAAACGCCGGCCCCAGCGTAATGCAGGCACCGCCCAAGCTCAGATACAGACCGAGCTTCTCGCGCGGAGCGCAAGATAGCACCACATTCATCATGAGCGGAAACAAGATGCCCGATCCCGCAGCCTGCAAAATGCGACTTGGCAGCAAAACGACAAACGACGGGGCGACCAGGCACAGGACTTCGCCGGCGACCATGCAGCCGCATGCAAAGAACAGCAGCTTGCGCGTCGAAAAGCGTCCGGACAGAAAGGCCATGATGGCCGTAAAGATCGACGTCACGATCATGTAGCCCGAAACAAGCCACTGCGCCGTGGTGGCACTCACCGAAAAGGCCGCCATAATGTCGTGCAGCGCCACGTTAATGATGTTCTCGTTAAACGCGGCAACAAAGGCTGCGATATACATGACGACGAGAAACGCCGAAGTGCCCGATGGCGTTGCCCTAACTTGTTGCTGAGATTTGTTCCCCATGCATTTCCTTCCTCTTGGAACGACCGTCGCATCGCCCCGGAGGAACCGTCCAGGGCGAGAATGAGCCCTAGACTTACGCCAAATGCCGCAACACGACGAATCTGGCAACATGGTCCAACGTCGAAAGATCGTAACGCGGACGCGCTGCTTTCCTTCCGCGCTATTATTGAAAGTCCACGAAAGCATGAGACATGAGGAGCCCGCCATGATTAAGCCCATCATGAAATCCGAGTTCTTTTTGCGTCTGCCTTCCGAAGACGCGGGACCCGACGATGCCGCGACCGGGCAGGACCTCCTGGATACGCTCCTTGAGCATGAGCACGAGTGCGTGGGGCTCGCCGCCAACATGATCGGCGTGCGCAAGCGCATCATCTGCGTAAAGGACGGCAACAGGACGCTGCTGATGTACAACCCTCAAATTCTTGAGCAGGTCAATGCCTATCAGACGAGCGAAGGATGCCTCTCGTTGATCGGCGAGCGCCCCTGTACCCGCTACCGTCGCATTAAGGTGGAGTATTTGGACGAGAACTTCGTCCACCGCATCAAAAACTTCTCGGGCTACACCGCCGAGATCATCCAACACGAAATCGACCACTGTTGCGGAATTGTTATATAGTTCCGCCGTTCTACCGAACGGCGGACCACTTGACGCTGCGCGAGCCGCATTCACGCCAATCTGACGTTCAGCTTCAAGGGCGCGACCAAAAGGTCAGCGCCCTTTCGCTTCACGTCACCTTGGCGCAAATGCGGCTCGCTCGCTCATATGACCCAATCCACTGTCAAGGGCCACAAT
>NZ_QSFR01000012.1:0-23282 GCF_003467925.1 Collinsella sp. AM43-1
ACTTAATGTGGCCTTCGTCTTGCGCAGGACTGTCCGAGCAGCAAACCAAAACCATCTCGTCAGCCCGGCGACCACCCCTCTCAAAGATTTTCAAAAAAGTTGTTGACGTGCGCGTAACGACTCGTCTAATATATCCCTTGCGCGATGGACCTGTAGCTCAGTTGGTTAGAGCGTCCGGCTGATAACCGGGAGGTCACAAGTTCGAATCTTGTCAGGTCCACCACTTTCTTTCGCAATAAACACCCCAGCGAGAGCCGAGTCGCCGCTGGGGTGTTTATTACTGTCTCCGTGGGGGTTTAGCTCAGCTGGGAGAGCGCGGGCTTTGCAAGCCTGAGGTCAGGGGTTCGATCCCCCTAACCTCCACCATGATGGACCTGTAGCTCAGTTGGTTAGAGCGTCCGGCTGATAACCGGGAGGTCACAAGTTCGAATCTTGTCAGGTCCACCATCAAAACTGTGAAGAGCCTCGAGGGTTTCCTCGGGGCTTTTTTCTTACCTGCTGGAGTAGTCAAAAGAGCCCCGTCCCAAAAAGACTACTTTGATTTTGTGTGCTGTGCGAAAGTTTGGGTAGTATAGCTATTCAATGCGGCGGGCTGCCGCGTGTTAACCGCTACGTACCGGAGGTGTTCCATGGTTCGTGTCGACATAGAGACCATCGTCATGGCCGCCGGTCCCGTGCCATCGCTTATCGTGCTTCGTGAGCGCAGCAGCAAATCGGACTCGCCCGCGCCGCTGCGTTCCCTTTCCATTCAGACTGGTTCGTTTGAAGCTGCTGCCATCAGCCGCGGCATCGATAGCGGCCGCGCCGAGCGCCCGATTACCCATGACCTGCTGCTCGATACCGTTGACGCCCTGGGTGCCAAACTCGAGCGCATCGAGATCGTTCGCGCCGAGCCGCCGGTGTTCTACGCGACGATCGTCGTACTGGTCGATGGCGAGGAGCGCAAGATCGACGCCCGCCCCAGTGACGCCATTGCCCTTGCCGTGCGCAGCAATGCTCCCATGTTTGTGGAGGACGACATCATGAATCGCTTGGGCACTGTTTCTACCCACGCCGAGGATGTCGACGACGAGCAGGAGTTCGAGAAGTTCGACGAGTTCGTCCATACGCTCTCCCCCGATGACTTCTAAATGCGGGGCGGCAGAGTTGCGGAGTGTTCGCTGATGGCCGGCGGTATGTCGGCTGAGGCGGCGGCCATTGCGCGCGAGGCCCAGATGCGCTCGGAGGCTTCTGAGGCGGCACGCATTGCCTATGTGACGCAGGCCCGCACGCTTCGCGAGCGCCGCGGCTCGTTTATCAAGATGGTTGTCGTCTCCGCCCTTGTCGCGGCTATCTGCTCGCGCCTTCGTGGTACAGTTGGTGCGCTTGGGTTTTCGATCTCTACGGGCCTCGTGATCTGGGGTGTGGTCGATGCGGTAATGCTGACCAACCAGATCAAGGTACTCGACAAGCGCGCGATGGATATGATGCGCGCCCGCGACGCTGCCGCCAAGATTGCTGCCGAGGCACAAGAACTGTAACGACGCCGGACTCGATGGGAAGGTCTAAAGATGGCACAGGATATGCAGGACGCCGCTAACGTCTCCGCCGAGCTCGACGCCATGGTGTGTGACCTGATTGGTGCGTTCTTGGACGACCTGGCCGCGGGCGAGAACCCGGGCGTGGTTGTGGCAATTGAGGACGCCGCTTCCAACCGTTATCTGGCCGCACTCGACGAAGATGGCGAAGAGGCGTGCCTCGAGGCGGCCACCAACTTTATCTCCGAGCATAAGATGGGTCTTAAGGACGAGGGTCTGGGCCGTATCGCCCGCTATGCCATTGGCTATACCGGCTGCGTCGAGATTGACGGAGGCTACCACGACGCTCTGCTCGTGAGCTTCTTTGAGACTACGCTCGAGAGCGGTTTTTCGGCATATGTGCTGTATGAGGGCATGGGCGCCGGCGATGGTTTTATGTGGAGCGACCCTGAACCTGCAGGTGAGGAAACCCCTCTCATCTAAAATCGCTAAAATAAACGAGTTTTCGGTAAAAGGCTCAATATTCCCGCTGAGCGTTGTATCGCTGGGCGGGCCGCATACGCGTGCCGTTTGTATATGGATAGAAGATAGGGGAACTACATGCGCGTAGACAATCTGAGGAACATCGCCATCATCGCCCACGTCGACCACGGCAAGACGACGATGGTCGACAAGCTCCTGCGTGCCACGGACGCCTTCCGTGCCAACCAGCAGGTCGAGGACCGCGTCCTGGACTCTAACGACCAGGAGCGCGAGCGCGGCATCACGATTCTCGCCAAGAACATCTCTATCGAGTACAAGGACGTCAAGATCAACGTCATCGACACCCCGGGCCACGCCGACTTCGGCGGCGAGGTCGAGCGCGTGCTGCGTATGGCCGACGGCGCCCTGCTGCTGGTCGACGCTTTTGAGGGTCCCATGCCCCAGACCCGCTTCGTGCTGCGTCACGCTATCGACACCGGCCTTAAGATCATGATCGTCATCAACAAGATCGACCGTCCGGGTGCCAACCCCGAGAAGGCCTACAACGACTGCCTGGACCTTATGGCCGACCTGGGTGCTACCGACGACCAGCTTGAGTTTGCCATGGAGCATGTCATCTACGCCAGCGGCGTCAACGGCTTTGCCCGTCATGATCCCGAGGACGGCAACATGGACATGTACCCGCTGCTCGACATGATCATCGACGACATGCCCGCACCCGAGGTTGACGAGACCGCTCCGCTGGCCATGCAGTGCGTGACCATCGACCACTCTAACTTTGTCGGCCGCATCGGTATCGGCCGCGTGTACTCTGGTGCCATTCACCAGGGCGACCAGATCCTGGTTGTCAAGAACGACGGCTCCAGCGCCACCGCTACCGTCAAACAGCTCTTTACCTTCGACTACCTGGGCCGTACCGAGTGCCAGGAAGTCGGCGCCGGCGACATCGCCGCCGTTGTCGGTATTGACCGCACCGATATCGGCGATGTCTACACCGACCCCGAGAACCCCGTCGAGCTCGAGCCCATCGAGATCGACCCGCCGACCCTGTCTATCGTCTTTGAGGCTTCGACCTCTCCGCTCGTCGGCCGCGATGGCGACATCGTGGGCGCCCGTCAGCTCAAGGAGCGTCTGTTCAACGAGGCCGAGAACAACGTGACCATGAAGATCGAGGAGCTCGAGGACAAGAGCGGCGTCGAGGTCTCGGGCCGCGGCATTCTGCACCTGTCTGTTCTGATGGAGTCCATGCGCCGCGAGGGCTTTGAGTTCCAGGTCGGCCGTCCCCGCGTTCTGTTTAAGAAGGACGAGAACGGTAACAAGATGGAGCCCGTCGAGCAGGCCGTCGTCGAGTGCCCGGACGAATATTCGGGCAAGGTCGTTGAGGTCTTCGGTACCTCCGGCGGCATCATGACGAGCATGGATACCTCGGGCATCGTGACGCACCTTGAGTTTAAGATCCCGACGCGTGGCATCATGGGCCTTAAGAACCGCATCATGAACGTCACCCACGGCGAAGGCGTGTTCTACCACACCTTCCTGGAGTATGGTCCTTACGCTGGTGAGATCGGTAACCGTCAGAACGGCGCCATGATCTCCATGACCACTGAGAAGGCCGTTGCCTATGCTCTGGGTACGCTGCAGGAGCGCGGCCAGCTGTTTGTTGAGCCGGGCACCGAGTGCTACGAGGGCATGATCGTGGGCGAGCGCAGCAAGGCAGGCGACATGGTCGTCAACATCGCCCGTACCAAGAACCTGGGCAACCAGCGTTCCTCGACCTCCGATATCTCTGTCCAGCTGGTGCCGCCCCGCACCTTCTCGCTAGAGGAGGCGCTGGAGTACATCGCCGACGACGAGCTGGTCGAGATTACTCCCAAGAACATCCGCCTGCGCAAGCGTCTGCTCAACGCCACCGACCGCAAGAAGGCTGCCGTCCGCGCCGGCCAGGTCAACAAATAAGCGCTGGGGCTTATAACCGCCAATAAGAAAGGGCGTCGACCGCGATGGTCGGCGCCCTTTTTGGTGCAAGGGGGGCAGGTTCGCTTGCACCACCACAAAGGTGCCTGTCCCCTTTGTGGTGGTTGGCGGCTAGGCGGTGGGGAGTTCCGGCGTATTAGCCGGCTGTTGCGACTTGAGGTGAGCGTTGCGCCAGATGATCTGGATAACATAGCCGAGCGTGAAGACAAAGGCCACGCCGCTGATGAAATCGCCTACGAGGGGGATTGCCGTAAGCGCGCCCGCGGCCACGCCGCCCGCGGCTGCCATGGCGTAGCGGTTCTGGTTGTGTCCGACCATGCGGGCGATCGCGCACCCCGCAAAGGCGCTCGACACCAACGCGATGCCAATAACACCGCACATGAGGGCTCCGGCAAGCGACAGACCAGCGATAGAGATAATTAGCAGTAGGACGGCGGGGACGATAGCAATCGTGCCCAGAAGACCGCTCACCCACAGGGGCATGGGGCGCTGGTGGAGCATGCCGGCGGCGCTGGCGGTTGCGCGCGGAAAGACGAGTTCGAGCAGTAGGGCGACAAAGCAGGTGGAAAGCGCCGCGGCGACGATACCGCCGATGACATCGTTAACGGTGGAAGTATCTTCGTTCTCGGTGCGGTCGATCTTGAGCGCACCGACCTCGGCTCCCGCGGCGCGCTCGGGGTCCTCGGAGACGTGCGCGTTCACGGTGCCGGTGATGTGGGCGTTCTTGCCCAGGATGAGCTTATCGGCCCAAACCTCGACATCGCCCTCGACGGTGCCATCGATAGTCACCGTATCGCCCGCAAGCGCTGCCGACTTGGTAGAGCCGCGCAGGGCAACCGTCTCGCCTATCGCATAGAAACAGTTGGCGGTGCTGTCGGAATTGAGCACGACATGCTGGCCGGCAACGGTCACGCTGCCATCAACCGTAGTCTTGGCAATGTCGATGGTGCGCGCCGCCAAGCGGACGGCGCCGCCCACCGTGCAGTCGCGGATCGAGAGGGTATCGCCCGCGGCGATGATATCGCGGTCGATGGAGGTGTCGTCCAGGTTGAGGCTCTGACCTGCCCAGTACAGGTCACCTTCGACGCCGGACGGATTGGCGTCATTGTCGGTCGCAAGTACGTTTCCTGCGGTGTCCGTGCCGGCGAACGACGCCGTGGGAAGCGCGGTGATCGCCAGCGCGATGAGTGCGAATAGGATGGTGATGCGGCCCCACGCTTTACAGCGCTGGGTCGACGGGAATTGATTGCGGGGCATAGTGAATCCTTCGTTAGATGCTCGATATGCATCTAACAGGGTACCCAACGCGTGGGCGCTCTAAAAGAACCTCTCGGTTGTATTTCGAAGGATGAGCCCGCGCAATCTACTTTTTGCGGTGCAAAAAGCGCGCGATGTCCTCTTCGGTGGGGCTTTTGATGTCAAAGCGCAGCGAGAGCCAGCGCAGACCCATGGCCACGACAACGCATACGACCAGCGCGGCGACATTGCTCATGATGCCGCTCATAACGAGACACACATAGCTTGTCGATCCGGCGATGGCGGCGATGGCATAAAAGTTAGTACGTTGGAAAATGCCCGGGACCACGCCCATAAAGCCGTCGCGCAGCATGCCGCCGCCCACGGCGGTGAAAAAGCCCATCATGATGCACACGGCGGGTGCAAATCCGTAGACCAGCGCCTTGTCCGCGCCGGTGGCCGCATAGATGCCGACCGAGATGATGTCGAGCAGGGGAATGAGTTTTTCGGGCTTATCGACGATTGCCGGGAAAATGTAGATGATGGCTGCCGTGGCAATGGAAAGCGGGAGCGCCATCGGCTGGTTGAGGATGTAGACGTTGCCCACCTGCAGCGTCATATCGCGCAAAAGACCGCCGCCCAGTCCACAGACCACGGCGAGCGCGACGGCGCCCACCAGGTCGAGTTTGTGCTCGCGCGCGACCAACACGCCCGAGATTGATGCCGCGACGACGGCGAACATCTCGAGCCAAAACGGAATGGCGACCATGGCATCCGAGGCATGTGAGGTAACGGTTACAGCGGCAATGACGGGCAAGATGGGGTCCTTTGGATCGTGGGTTTAGACAATGCCCGTACATAGTACATGGTTGGCGGGCGTGGCGACCCTATTGCTCGGTAAACGGTCGGGACCGGGTGGGGGCGTGGCGTTGCTGGAATGCCAGGGGTCCAGAACATGTACGTCACCCTCCAAAAACGACATTTTTCGACATCTTTGGAGGCTGACGTACATGTTTGGATTGAGCTCACAGCATGAGTGAGTTGATTTACTCACATCCGGTATATTTCCCCACTTCAACGGACACAAGAGTTGGATACCGGCTCAGAGCGAGAGGCCCTCAATGGATACCCCTGTTCTCATTTCGCATAAAACCGCATGGTTTGTCCATCATGCACCCCAGAATTTGGTTCAGTCTCTTGCGCGGCACGACTACCAGATAGGCGCACAAGGCATCTCCACCCAGCAACGTGTTGCGCGCATACGACAGGCCCTTACCGACTGTGGCATTCCGTCCGATATGCTTAAGACTATCGATATCGCGGTTGTATTCGAATTTGAGCGAATTCGTACCAAAGGCGTCGTTTGCCACATTCTTGGACAAAATCTTCCCTACGAGCATATTGACGAGTTGACGCCCGGAATCTTCATCACCGACGAAGCCTTCACCTTCGTGCTCGCTGCCGAGTGGATGGATAGGATCGAATATCTCGAATATGGCTATGAAGTTTGCGGCGATTATCGCATGAGGCTCAATCCCGCCGACCCTTATACCGAGCAACCAGCCACCACCTCCAAGGATGAAATAACCGAACTGCTCGATCGGCACCCCGGCAAACCCGGTGCCACACGTGCACGGCTCGCGCTCGGGCACATCTACGATCACTCGGCCTCGCCTATGGAGACCGCTTCGGCAATTGCCCTCTCGCTCCCAACAAGCGAAGGCGGCGTTGGCATTAGAGGTATCGAACTCAACAAACCGCTCGAGATCCCTCAACGTCTCTGGCATTGCGCCAAAGCTCGAACACTCAAAATCGATGCGCTCGTGACCTATAAGCGCAGGGAGCTCGGTATCGAATATAAGGGCGGTTTTCACGATGAGCTCGAGCGCAAGGGAGCAGATGCGGAGCGAGAGGCCGTTCTCTCCCAAATGGGATATCGAATCGTTACGCTCACTTCGGCTCAGTTCGGCAGCCAGCTCGCCTTTCACCGCGCCATGAACAACATTCGCGAAGCGCTCGGCATGCCTCGCTGTACCGACACCGGTTACCAGCGAGAGCAAAACGAACTACGCAAGGCGCTAATCCGCAACTGGAAAGGCATGCGAGACGAAGAGGCGCCTTCCGAATAGTGCCACTCCCGTGAGCTCAATCCAAACGTGTACGTCAGCCTTCAAAGATGCCGAAAAATGTCGGTTTTGGAGGGTGACGTACATGTTTTTGAGGGAAAGGCGGGATCGAGACGTATCTCGATAACAAAAAAGCCCCCGTTGCCGGGAGCTTTCTCAACCAAAATGGCGGAGGAGGAGGGATTCGAACCCTCGTGACCTTATACAGGCCAAACGGTTTTCGAGACCGCCGCATTCAACCACTCTGCCACCCCTCCGCGTGGGGTAAAAACAAAGCAGGCTCGAAGGCCTGCTTTGGAATTAACTGGCGGAGAGTCAGGGATTTGAACCCTGGAGACGCTTTTGACGCCTACACGATTTCCAATCGTGCTCCTTCGGCCACTCGGACAACTCTCCGTTAAATGCGAAA
This sequence comes from Collinsella sp. AM43-1, assembly GCF_003467925.1. Classification (NCBI taxonomy): domain Bacteria; kingdom Bacillati; phylum Actinomycetota; class Coriobacteriia; order Coriobacteriales; family Coriobacteriaceae; genus Collinsella; species Collinsella sp. AM43-1. The sequence continues at coordinate 7,746 of NZ_QSFR01000012.1, forward strand.
GTCAGTATACACGAGGAATCGCAAAGTGCAAACAGAAAAGTTGGCATTTTTTAAAACGCTTGGCCGTGCTTGGCGCTGCAGTGGGGCTTGAGGTGCCAAAAAACGGCTTCCGACCAGCGTGGTTGATCAACTCAATTGTTCAAAAAAGGGTATTCATAAGCGACTTGGCAATGAATTTAAAAATCTTTGGGTGGTGCTGTGGGCCACTGGTATGCATTTTGCGACCACAGCCTTGTGCCCGTTGACCTGCGGCTTGGCTCAGCTTGTCCCCACGGCACCGTATCTTGTCAACAGATCCGTCAAGCTTTTGGTCAGCATTTGGTTGGAATGCGCATGAAACGTCGTGTGAGTATGGGCATATGTGGAGGTCATGAGGTTGTAGCTGCATATTCTTGCAGCCTAGGAGGTTGAAAGATATTATTACCAAGTCTTTTCCTGCTTCAGGCGCACCTTCACGACCTGAAGCCACATTTGCCCAGAGGAGGTGACAATATGAAGGCTTATGAACTGCTGTTCTTTGTTGACCCGTCGCTCGACCCCGAGACTCGTCTCGCTGTTATGAAGCGTATCGATACCACGATCGCTGAGGGCGCTGGCAAGGTCGACTCCGTTGACGAGTGGGGCAAGCGCAAGCTCGCCTACGAGATCAACGACCTCACCGATGGTGACTACACCCTCATCAACTTCCACGCAGATCCTACCCAGATCGCCGAGCTTGATCGCGTCCTGCGCATCACCGACGCTGTGGTCCGCCACATGATCGTCCGTCGCGACGACCAGGAGTAAGACTGTCGTTTTGGACTGGGCTTGTGCCCCAAGAGGAAGTAGTGAGTTATGAGCATCAATCGAGTGAACATCACCGGTAACCTCACCCGCGATCCCGAGCTGCGCGCCACCGCCGGCGGAACCCAGGTTCTGTCCTTTGGCGTCGCCGTGAACGATCGTCGCCGTAACGCGCAGACTGGCGAGTGGGAGGACTATCCCAACTTTGTCGACTGCACTATGTTCGGCACCCGCGCCGAGGCCGTGAGCCGTTTCCTGGCAAAGGGAAACAAGGTCGCGATCGAGGGCAAGCTGCGCTACAGCTCTTGGGAGCGCGACGGTCAGCGCAGGAGCAAGCTTGAGGTCATCGTCGATGAGATCGAGTTTATGAGCTCCCGTGGTGGCCAGGGTGGCTACGATCAGGGCGGTTACGCCCCCGCAGCTCCCGCGCCCGCAGCACGTCCTGCCGCACCGGTGGCCACGCCGCCCGCGGTCGACGTCTACGATGAGGACATCCCGTTCTAAGGGTTGTTCACCTATTTTTGAGTGAGAGGCGGCTTCGGTTCGCCGAAGTTGCCAAATGAAAGGTATTTTGACATGGCTAATGATTTTTCTGCACGTCAGCCGCGTCGTAAGTACTGCCAGTTCTGCAAGGAGAACACTGAGTTCATCGACTATAAGGACACTCAGCTTCTCCGTAAGTACATGACCGACCGTGGCAAGATCAAGCCCCGTCGCGTCACTGGCGCTTGCACGCAGCATCAGCATGACATCGCCAACGCCATCAAGCGCGCCCGCGAGATGGCCCTCCTGCCGTACACCGTCCCCGTGGTTTCCTCTCGTGGCAACCGCGACCGCGGCTAAGAAGGGAGACGCATCATGAAGGTTATTCTTCTCGATGAGATCAAGGGCAAGGGCGGCGAGGGTGACGTCGTAGAGGTCGCTCAGGGTTACGCTGAGAACTTCCTGTTCCCCAAGAAGCTCGCTGTTGCCGCCACCAAGGGCAACCTCAAGCAGCTTGACGAGCGTCGCAACAACATCGCCAAGCGCGAGGCCGTCCGTCTGGCTACCGCCAACGAGACCAAGGCTGCCTTCGAGGGCAAGACGGTCACCGTTGACGTCAAGGTCGGCGACGAGGGCATCCTCTTTGGCTCCGTTACCGCCGCTATGATCGCTGACGCCATCAAGGCTCAGCTCGGTATGGACATCGACCGCAAGCGCGTCGAGCTCGGTAAGCCCATCAAGGTTGCCGGTGCCCACACCGTTGCCATCTCGCTGTACCGCGAGATCAAGGCCGAGGTTGTCGTTCTCGTCGGCGTTACCGCCGAGGAGCTCGCTGCCGAGGCTGAGGTCGAGGAGGCCGCTGAGGTCGCCGAGGCCGAGACCGCCGAGGTCGAGACTGAGGCTGCTGCCGAGTAGCATTTGCTGCAACGCAACAATCTTGTTCTAAGAAGGGCGCTCTGGGAAACCGGGGCGCCCTTTTGTTTTTTGCGCTGAGTGAGTGTCATGGTGAACGTGCGTCGAAGTCCTATATACGGGACCGTTCATCCGTTTCGTTCGGTGATGATTGGTGGCGCGTGGCGCGTTTTGGGACCGTGGCTGATACTATGGATGCTCGCAAGCGATATGAATGAGGATGCTCATGGCATATGACGATAGGGAGACCGGGCTGACGGTTGAGGACCGCGGCTCAAAGTTGGGTCTTCCCCAAAACCAAGATGCAGAGGCCAATGTACTGGCCGCTATGCTGCTATCGCCCGAGGTGGTCGAAGAGGCCCAAGTCGAGCTGCAGCCCGATGACTTCTACCGGCCCATCCATAAGACCATCTATACCGCGATGGTCGATATGTACAACAGCCGCATTCCCATCGACTCCATCTCGCTGATCGATTACCTGCGAAGCATCAACAAGCTCGATGCCGTGGGCGGCGAGGCCTACATTTTGGAGCTGATGGGTCAGACCCTGTCGCTCGTCAACTGGCAGCACCATGCCGCCATCGTTCGCCGCGATTCGATGCTGCGTGAGCTGATCGGCGCCACCAACGAGATCAACGCGCTGGCCTATAACGCCCCCACCGACACCAAAGAGGTCGTGGAGCTGGCCGAGAGCAAGCTGCTCAAGGTCACGGCGCGCGAGGTCAAGTCGAGCTACAAGACGCTGACCGAGTTTATGGTCGAGGCCTATAACGAGGCCGAGGAAGTGTGCCAGGCCGGTGGTCAGGCTGCGGGCGTGCCCACCGGCTTTCCGTCGCTCGACCGCATGCTCATGGGTTTTCGCGAGGGTCAGCTCATCATTATCGGCGCCCGTCCTGCTGTAGGTAAGACGTCGTTCGCCCTGAATCTGGCGCTCAACGCTGCCGCCGCTGGTTATACCGTCGGTTTCTTCTCGCTGGAGATGTCGGGCAAGGAAATTGCCCAGCGCCTGATTTGCGCCTACGCCATGATCTCGATCAGCGACTTCCGCATGGGCCGCATTAGCCCCGAGCAGTGGGCCAATATCAACGAGGCCACGCAGACCTTGTCCAAGCTCGATATTCTGATTGACGATACGCCCGGCACCACCGTGACCGAGATTCGCGCCAAGAGCCGCCGTATGCTCCATAACAAGGAGAAGGCCATCATCATCCTGGACTACCTGCAGCTGGTGAGTCCTCCGCCGGGACGTCGCTCCGAGAGTCGTACCGTCGAGGTCTCGGAGATGTCGCGTGGTCTGAAGATCATGGCCAAGGAGCTCAAGATCCCGCTCATCGCGCTGTCGCAGCTCTCGCGTCAGGTCGAATCCCGTACCGGCAAGCGCCCTCAGCTTTCCGACCTTCGTGAATCGGGTTCCATCGAGCAGGACGCCGATATCGTCATGTTCTTGGACCGCTCCGCCGACGAGGCCGAAGCCTCGCGCGACGATCGACCCGACGAGGGCGTTACGCGTATCGTCGTGGCCAAGAACCGTTCGGGCCCGATCGGCGACGTCGACCTGATGTTCCTGCCGGCATCCACCAAGTTCTATGAGCTTGATGGGGCACATGCCGAGGAGTAGGACAGGCGCCCGTTGCACGGGTATACTGGGAATGTTTTGTGCTTCTGCGTGCCGGCGTGGCGCGTAGACAGTCCATGAATGTAAGGAGTAAACATGCCGTCAACCGTTTTGGTCGGTGCCCAGTGGGGCGATGAGGGCAAGGGTAAGATTTGCGACCTGGTCGCCGGCGACTTCGATGCCGTCGTGCGCTACTCGGGCGGCAACAACGCCGGTCACACCATCGTCGTCAACGGCAAGAAGTACGGCCTGCACCAGGTGCCCTCCGGCATCATGTATTCCGACCACGTGTCGGTGATCGGTAACGGCTGCGTCGTCAACCCCAAGGTTGTCCTTGAGGAGATCGACATGTTCGAGGCCGACGGCATCACCACCAAGAACCTCAAGATTAGCGGCAACGCGCATGTCATCATGCCGTACCACATCGATCTGGATGGCGCCTTTGAGCAGAAGCTCGGCAAGAAGAACATCGGTACCACCAAGCGCGGTATCGGTCCGTGCTATCAGGACAAGATGGCCCGCATCGGCCTGCGCATGCAGGACATGCTGGACGAGGCACTGTTCCGCGACAAGCTGGAGACCGCTCTCGCCCGCGTGAACCCTGAGCTCGAGCTCATCTACAACCTGCCCACCTACACCGTGGACCAGATTTGCGACGAGTACCTGCCGATGGCCGAGCGCCTGCGCCCCTACATCACCGAGACGAGCCTGCTGCTCAACAACATGATCGATGAGGGCAAGGACCTGCTGTTTGAGGGCGCCCAGGCGACGCTGCTCGACATCGACCACGGCACCTATCCGTACGTGACGTCTTCTAACTGCACCGCCGGCGGCGCCATCACCGGTTCCGGCGTGGGCATGAAGAACGTCGACCGCGTGCTGGGCGTCATGAAGGCCTACATCACCCGCGTCGGTTCGGGCCCCATGCCCACCGAGCTTTCCTATGAGTCCGAGGCCGGCCACACGCTGACCGAGGAGGGCTATGAGTACGGCGTGACCACCGGTCGCCGTCGTCGTTGCGGCTGGTTTGACGGCCCTATCGCCAACTATGCCTCGCGCGTCAACGGCCTCACCGACATCGCCGTGACCAAGCTTGACGTGCTTTCGGCTTTCGACACCATCAAGGTGTGCGTGGCCTACGACGTCGATGGCGAGCGCTACACCAGCGTGCCCGAGCATCAGGTGCGCTTTGAGCATGCCAAGCCCATCTACGAGGAGCTCCCCGGCTGGAAGTGCGACATCACCGGTTGCCGCAGCTTTGATGAGCTGCCGCAGGAGGCTCAGGACTACGTGGCGTTTATCGAGGATCTGGCACACACCCGCGTGACGTTCATTGGCGTCGGCGCCGGTCGCGAGCAGATCATCAACCGATTCTGGAAGTAATCGGGACTATTTGGTTATTGCGATATACCCCTTTGCAGCCCAAGCGGGCGGCCGAGGGGTATATTTGCTTGCAAAGGGCTCGCGCGGAGCGGGCCATTCATCCATAGAGGAGGCACCCTTGAAGGCGGACACTCAAACCATCGACATCCTGTTGTTGGGCAGCGGCGGCCGTGAGCATGCTTTGGCAGCTAAGCTCGCAGCATCACCGCGCGCCGGCAAGCTCTACATCGCGCCGGGCAACGGCGGCACCGCGAGCTGCGGCGAGAACGTTGTTCTCGACGATTGCGATCCTGCGGCCGTGGCGGCGTTTGCGCAGAGCCACGGATGCGGACTCGTGGTAATTGGCCCCGAGGCTCCGCTTGTGGCGGGCGTGGCCGACGCCGTGCGCGCGGTGGGTATTCCCTGCTTTGGCCCGGGTGCCGAGGGCGCCCAGATGGAGGGCTCTAAGCTGTTCTCCAAGCAGCTCATGGAGCGCGCGGGCATTCCGACGGCAGCCTACGGCTCGTTTACCGACGAGGCTTCGGCTCTTGCTTATGTGCGTGAGCAGGGCGCTCCGCTGGTCGTCAAGGCCGACGGCCTTGCCGCGGGCAAGGGCGTTATCGTGGCGACCGAACTTGAGCAGGCCGAGGAGGCCGTGCGCGAGTGCTTTGGCGGCACCTTTGGCGATGCCGGCAGCACCGTGGTCATCGAGGAGATGCTGACCGGTCCCGAGTGCTCGCTGCTGGCCTTTACCGACGGCAAGACCGTGCGCCCCATGGCCACTTCGCAGGACCACAAGCGCGCGCTCGAGGGCGACAAGGGCCCCAACACCGGTGGCATGGGCGTCTACAGCCCGGTGCCCATCGTGACCGATGAAGAGCACGCCACGATGGTGGCGGTCATGGAGCAGACCGTGGCCGAGCTTGCTGCCGAGGGCATCGACTACCGCGGCTGCCTGTATGGCGGCTTTATGCTCACCCCCGCCGGCCCCAAGGTGCTGGAGTTCAACGCCCGCTTTGGTGATCCCGAGACTCAGGTTGTGCTGCCGCGCCTTAAGAACGACCTGGTCGAGGTCATGCTCGCCTGCGCCAACTGCGAGCTCGATCAGATTGAGCTCGACTGGCGTGACGAGTGGGCCGTGGCCGTTGTCCTGACGAGCGCGGGCTATCCCGGCAGCTACGAGAAGGGCAAGGTCATCACTGGCATTGAGGATGCCGAGGCCATGGAGAACGTGACCGTTTACCACGCGGGCACTGCCGTGGTGGACGGCCAGCTCGTGACCAATGGTGGCCGCGTGCTTGCCGTGACCGCTCTGGGCGACACGTTCGAGAACGCTCGCAACCTTGCCTACGAGGCCTGCGAGAAGATTGATTTTGAGGGCAAGACCCTGCGTCACGACATTGGCCTGCGCGCGCTGCGTGGCCGCGACGCTTGGGATGCCTAAAATCCGAGAGGAATGAGACGGATGGACGAGAAGAACGAAGAACTCGTGGACGCGCAGATCGTCGAGGAGGACAGCCGCATGTATGGGCACGCCGAGGACGAGCCCGGCGGCGAGGTCGCTGACGAGCCGGCGCTGGTGCTGGGCGACGACGACCCGCACGATGCCGAGCTGCACGAGAAGATTCTTTCGGAGGAGTGCGCCTGGAAGGGCAAGATCCTCGACGTCCACCGTCTTGAGGTTGAGCTGCCCAACGGTCGCCGCAGCGCCCGCGATATCGTTCGCCATCCGGGTGCGGCGGCCGTTGTGGCGCTGACCGAGAGCGGCAAGATCGTACTGGTGCGTCAGTACCGCACCGCCATTGACCGCGTGACGGTCGAGATTCCCGCCGGCAAGCTCGATCCAGGCGAGGACCCGCTCGATTGCGCCAAACGCGAGCTGCATGAGGAGACGGGCTTTAGGGCTGGTCGCATTCGCTTTTTGACGTCGATTGTCACGTCCTGCGGTTTTTGCGATGAGATCATCCACATCTACTTGGCTACCAAGCTCGAGTTTGATGCGCCCAACCCCGATGATGACGAGTTTGTCAACGTGGACCTGGTGCCGCTGCACGAGCTGATCGACGCCGTGCTCGACGGCAAGATCGAAGACGCCAAGACCGTCGCGGGCGCCTTGGCCTGCGATAGCATCGCGCATCGCCTTGGGGGTGCGGAGCTCTAGGTTACGCGGTTTTACCAAACCGCGTAACGAGTCGACGCTGCAAACGCCCCTAAGCGGCAATCTGCCTTTCAATCGTCGCTCGCGTACCGAAGTACGCGTCGCTCCTCTTTCAAGGCACCTTGCTCGCTTAGGGACGTTTTCGCTGACGCTGCCAGAACATCGGCGTTATGCTTGTTGGGACGCTTTGTTTTCAGCCTGACCGGTTCAACCAGATTTCTCACGCTATTTATTTCTCTTCGAGGATTGCATGTTTAAAAGGTTTCTCTCGTATTACGAGCCCCAGATGGGGCTTTTTGTTGCCGATACTGTTTGTGCTCTGGTGCTTGCCGCCATTGACCTGGCGTTCCCCATTATCCTGCGCAATTTGACCGGTGGGCTCTTTACTCAGGGTCAGGCTGTCATTATGCAGGCGCTCGGCATGATTGCGGTGGGCTTGGTGCTGATGTATGCCGTCCGCTGCGCCTGCCGCTATTTTGTGAGCTATTGGGGTCACGTGATGGGCGCGCGTATGGAGTCCAAAATGCGCGAGGACCTGTTTGACCAGTATGAGCGCTTTAGCTTTGCGTACTTTGACCGCAACAGCTCGGGCGATATGATGAGCCGCGTGGTCAACGACCTGTTCGATATCTGCGAGGCGGCACACCACGTGCCCGAGTGGATCATCATCTGCGGCATCGAGATTATCGGCTCGTTTGTGATCCTCTTTACCATCGCCCCGGTGCTGGCGCTCGCTATGGCCGTGGTGACGGCGGCGTTTGCGGTCATCATGTTTTGGCAGAACATGCGCATGCGCGAGGTCTTTAGCGACAACCGCAAAAAGATCAGCGGCATCAATGCGCAGCTGCAGGATTCGCTGGCGGGTATGCGCGTGGTCAAGAGCTTTGCCAATGAGGAGACCGAACGCTTCAAGTTCCGCGCCTCCAACAATCGCTATCTTTCGTCCAAGGAGAACATGTATCACGCCATGGGCGTCTATACTGCGACGTATGGCCTGCTCTCGGGTGTGCTCTATGTGATCGTGGTACTGCTGGGCGGCTGGCTGGTCGCCCAGGGACAGCTGCAGGCGGTCGATATGGCGACCTTTGCACTCTATATTTCGCTGTTCTGCACGCCGCTCGAGACACTCGTCAATTCGGCCGAAACGTATCAGAAGGCTATCGCCGGCTTTAAGCGTATGGACGAGGTGCTCTCGACCGCGCCGGATATCCAGGACAAGCCGGGTGCCACGGATCTGCAGGTGACTGCCGGCGCCGTGGATTATCACGACGTGTGCTTTAACTACGAGGACGTTGAGCTGGGCGAGGGTGATGCCGACGAGCGTCCCGTTATCGACCATATGAATCTGTCCATCAAGCCCGGGCAGACCATCGCTTTGGTTGGCCCTTCGGGCGGTGGCAAGTCCACGACCTGTTCGCTGCTGCCGCGCTTTTATGACGTGGCTGCCGGATCCATTAGCATCGACGGCCAGGACGTGCGCGATGTGACGCAGCAGAGCCTGCGCCGCGCCATCGGCCTGGTGCAGCAGGATGTCTACCTGTTTGACGGAACAATCGGCGAGAACATCGCCTACGGCAAGCCGGGCGCTACGGCAGAAGAGATCGCCGAGGCCGCCCGTCGCGCCAACATCGATGCCTTTATCGAGTCGCTTCCACAGGGCTATGACACGGTCGTGGGCGAGCGCGGCAGCCGTCTTTCGGGCGGACAGAAGCAACGCGTTGCCATTGCGCGCGTGTTTCTCAAGAACCCCAAGATCCTGATTTTGGACGAGGCGACGAGTGCTTTGGATAACGAGAGCGAGGAGGCGGTGCAGGAGTCACTCGAAGAGCTGGCACGCGGCCGCACCACGATTATCATCGCCCACCGTCTCTCGACCATTAAACACGCCGATGAGATTGCGACCGTTGAGCATGGTCGCGTTGTGGAACGTGGCACGCACGAGGAGCTTCTCGCCCGTGGCGGCACCTATGCCCGTTACTATCGAATGCAGTTCGAAGGTGCGCGTGCGCACGAGCTCGACTGATTGATATGACAGGAAGTTTATGGCTGACAAGAACCCTTTGACTCCGGAAGAAGTGACGGAGTTATTCTCCGAAATCGATGCATCCGGCGTCTTGGATCCCACGCTTGCCAAAAAGCGAACCGAGCGCATGCGTGAGAAGGAGGCTGCGGCCAAGCGCGGTGACAAAGCGGCGCTAGCGCAGCTGCGCAGCGAGGACCGCGCGAGCCAGGCAAAACATATCGACCCGCTGTCCGAGGACGATCCTTCGGGCTCGCAGGTGAGCCATACCATTACGAAGACCGCGATGGCCGTAGTCATTGGTATTTTGGTGCTGATCGTGGGCATGCAGATCGGCTACGGCGTGATGCGCCGTCTGAATACCGCCAACCTGTCCGAGAGCGTTTCGGTGGATACCGTCTCGACCGCGCTCAAGGGTGGACTCGAATGGGGCAACGGCTTTACGCAGTTCCCGCTCGATTTTTCTGTCGACGAGGCCGATGAGCGTACGGGCACGGTTGAGGTGACGGTGTTGGACACGTCGTCTGCCAATGAGCTCGAGCTGCTGTCCAACGGGCAGATCCAGGCCGCGGCGCTTGCGACCAACGCCCTGCTCAACGACAAGATTGACCGCGTGGTGTATAACGTTCACGCCTATATCGACGAGGATAGCAACATTCAGCACGATTCCTTTTTTGGCATGTTCCCCGCGCGGGGTCATCAGAGCGCCATTTTGACGTTTGTGTGGACCAAGAGCTCATCCAACGCCACGAGCATCGACTGGAAGATGCGCATCGTAAGCATGGACGACACCATTGCCGAGCGCATTCAAAAACAGGTGAACTCGGTTTCGTCGCTGATCGAGGACCCGGTGGTGAGCCAGACCAAGATTGACGAGGAAAAGGCCGAACGTGACCTGGAGCATCGTCTGCATGGCCGCGAGATTTTCCGCGGCGGCAAGCCCGATCGCTCACCGTCCGATCTGCTGGAACAGGACAAGAAAAAGTAAGACGCCATCATCCCGCGTGAGCCACAAGCCCCGCGGGATGATTTTTCTGGGACGGGGATTAAATAATCATTATGCATAGAAAGTCATAATTATCATTTCGTAAACAATTTGATGAAATTAACGCCATGAGGCATGCTTGCGGTTACAATACCGCGAGGCCTAACTACACACCTTTAAGCCGGTCCTGTGAGACCGGGAAGGAGAATTATGGCGAACAACCATACCGCGGGCGCTGCCGCCCGCACCTTCGCGCCCAGCGAGCTTTGCCAGCATATGCTGGCCAAAACCAGCAAGGGCACCTGCGGTCCCTGTATCCTGTATCTTGAGGATGGGACCATTTTTTATGGACGTGCATGCGGCGCCGAGGGCACCGCGACCGGCGAAGTCTGCTTCAACACCTCGCTCGAGGGCTACTTTGAGGTCATGACCGACCCGAGTTATGCCGGCCAAATTGTAACCATGACCTATCCGCAGATCGGCAATTACGGTATCGACGAGACCGATGTCCAGTCGGCCTTCCCTGGCGACGCCGTGCGCCCTGCGAGCGCTCCGGCTATGCGCGGCATGATCGTTCGCGACATGTGCGCCACGCCTTCTAACTGGCGCTCGGCCGTCAGCGTGCCGGAGTACCTGCGCGCTCACGGCATCGTCGCTATCGAGGGTGTCGACACCCGCGCTCTGGTGCGCCATCTGCGCGACAATGGTTCCAAAATGGGCATTATCTCGACCGAGATCTTCGACGTCGACGAGCTTGCCGAGCGTCTGGCCGCAGCGCCCACGCTGGTAGGCGAGAACCTGGTCAAGACCGTAAGTTGCCCCGCGCCTCACGAGTTTGTGGCCGCCGACCTGCCTGCCACGCATGACTTTGCGCTTGCGGTTGCCGCTCCTGCCCGTCACAAAGTGGTCGCCTACGACTGCGGTGTGAAGCGCGGCATTCTGGAGGGGCTGGTCCGCGCCGGCTGCGACCTTACCGTCGTGCCGTGGGATACTCCCGCCCAGCAGGTGCTCGAGATGAATCCCGATGGCGTCTTTTTGTCCAACGGCCCCGGCGACCCCGACGCCGTGGTGGAGACCTACGAGCAGGTGCAGCAGCTGATCGGCAAGGTGCCGGTCTTTGGTATTTGCCTAGGTCACCAGATGATCAGCTTGGCCTGCGGCGCCCAAATGGAAAAGCTTAAATTCGGTCACCGTGGCGGTAACCAGCCGGTTATGAATCTGGTGAGCCGTCGCGTGGAGATCACCGCGCAAAACCACGGCTTTGGCCTGCTGTTCCCCAGTCTGGGCAAACTGATTCCGGAGCTTTCCGGCGGCGAAACCGAGCATGCGGCCGATGGCGACCTGCGCGCCTGGGTGCGCCGCGGTATCGCGCCGGTCGTGATGAACGAGCGCTTTGGCCGCATTCGCCTGACACATGTGAACCTCAACGACGGCACCGCCGAGGGCATCCAGCTGCTCGACGCCCCGTGCTTCTCGGTCCAATACCACCCCGAGGCTTCGCCCGGCCCCACCGATGCCCACTATCTCTTTACCGCCTTTACGCGACTCATGGACGGCGAGGAGAACTACCTGGACATCGACACCGCGAAGGACCGCCTCGCCGGCTGGAATTTCGCCGAGTCCGAGAACGCTGCGACCGAGGAGAACTAACATGCCTAAACGTACTGACATCAAGCGCATCCTCGTTATTGGTTCGGGCCCCATCGTTATCGGTCAGGCCTGCGAGTTCGACTACTCCGGCGCCCAGGCCTGCAAGGTGCTCAAGGAGGATGGCTTTGAGGTCATCCTGGTCAACTCCAATCCGGCGACCATCATGACCGACCCGGGCTTGGCTGACCGCACCTATGTTGAGCCTATCACCGCCGAGTTTATCGAGCGCGTGATCAAGAAAGAGCACCCGGACGCGCTGCTGCCCACGCTGGGCGGCCAGACCGGTCTGAACGCCGCCGTCGAGCTGGCAAAGGACGGCACGCTCGACAAGTACGGCGTCGAGATGATCGGTTGCGACCTGGCCGCCATCGAGCGCGGCGAGGACCGCAAGCTCTTTAACGAGGCCATGGCCGAGATCGGCCTGGAGGTCGCGCGCTCGGGCTACGCCTATAGCGTGGCTGACGCCGAGGCCATCGCCGAGCGCGTGGGCTATCCCTGCGTGCTGCGTCCGAGCTTTACCCTCGGCGGTGCCGGCGGCGGCATCGCGCATACCCATGAGGAGCTCGTCTCTATCGTGAGCCAGGGCCTCGAGCTTTCGCCTGCCCACGAGGTGCTGGTCGAGGAGTCCATCGAGGGCTGGAAAGAGTACGAGATGGAGGTCATGCGCGACCACGCCGGCAACGGCATCATCGTGTGCTCCATCGAGAACCTCGATCCCATGGGCGTGCATACCGGCGACTCCATCACGGTGGCACCGGCGCAGACCCTCTCCGACCTTGAGTATCAGCGCATGCGTGTCGCCTCGCTCGCCATCTTGGAAAAGATCGGCGTCGAGACCGGCGGCTCCAACGTGCAGTTTGCCGTGAACCCCCAGACCGGCCGTCTGATCGTCATCGAGATGAACCCGCGCGTGAGCCGCTCGTCCGCACTGGCCTCCAAGGCCACGGGTTTCCCCATCGCCAAGGCCGCCGCGCGCCTGGCCGTTGGCTATACGCTCGACGAAATCGTCAACGACATCACCAAGGCAACGCCCGCCTGCTTTGAGCCCACGATTGACTACTGCGTGGTCAAGGTGCCGCGCTTTGCCTTCGAGAAGTTCAAGGGTACCGACCCCACGCTCACCACGCGCATGAAGGCCGTGGGCGAGATCATGGCGATCGGCCGCACCTTTGAGGAGGCCTTTGGCAAGGCCATGCGCTCGCTGGAGGACGGACATCAGGGCATTTGCGCCGGTGGCAAGGAGGGTGCCGACAAGCTGAGCGACGACGAGCTCGCTCAGGCCGTGGCAACCCCGACCGAGCACCGCATCTTCTTTGTGGTCGAGGCCCTGCGCCGTGGCTGGGACATCGCCCGCATCCATGCCATCTGCGGTATCGATCCGTGGTACCTCAACCGTATCAACGATATGGTGCAGGTCCAGGAGAGCATCCGCGGCCTGCGTGTGGAGGATATCGACGCCGACGCGATGCGCCTGCTCAAGCAGTACGGTACGAGCGACGCCGAGATCGCCGCGCTGACCGGCTCGGACGAGCGCTTTGTGCGCGCCTATCGCAAGGGTCTGGGCGTGGTTCCCAGCATGAAGACGGTCGATACCTGCGCTGCGGAGTTCTCGAGCGCCACGGAGTACCACTACAAGACGTACGAGAACATCTACCGCACGAGTCCGGATGCCAAGAAGTGCGTGGCTCCCGACGAGACCACGCCGGCGGACAAGCCCAAGGCGATGATCCTGGGCGCCGGCCCCAACCGCATTGGCCAGGGTATCGAGTTCGATTACTGCTGCGTGCACGCGAGCTACGCGCTGGCGGCCCGCGGCTTCGAGACCATCATGGTCAACTGCAACCCCGAGACCGTCTCGACCGACTATGACACGTCCGACCGTCTGTACTTTGAGCCGCTCACCTACGAGGACGTCATGGACGTTATCGATGTTGAACGCCCCGACGGCGTCGTGGTGACGCTCGGCGGCCAGACCCCGCTTAAGCTGGCGCGCATGCTCGAGGAGAGCGGCGTGAACATTATGGGCACAAAGCCCGACGCCATCGATTTTGCCGAGGACCGCGAGCGCTTTGCCGCCCTGCTCGACAAGCTGGGCATCATGTACCCGCCGGCGGGCCAGGCCACCTCGTTTGAGGAGGCCGAGGCCGTGGCCGCGCACATCGGCTACCCGCTGCTGGTGCGTCCGAGCTACGTGCTGGGCGGCCGCGGCATGATGATCGCCTACGATGCCGAGCATCTGCGCGATTACATGGCAGAGGCTGCGCGCATCAGCCCCGACTACCCGGTGTATCTGGACCGCTTCCTGGAGGGTGCGATCGAGTCCGATGTCGACGCCCTGTGCGATGGCGAAGAGGTATACATCGGCGGCATCCTGGAGCATATCGAGGAAGCCGGTATTCACTCCGGCGACTCCGCGACCTGCATCCCGCCGTTCAGCTTTAGCGAGAGCCTGCAGGCGAAGCTCCGCGAGACCACGCGCCGCATCGCGATGGCGCTGGGAGTCCGCGGTCTGGTCAACGTGCAATATGCCATCAAGGGCGAGACCGTCTACGTGATCGAGGCCAACCCGCGCGCGAGTCGCACCGTGCCGTTTATCTCCAAGGCCACCGGCGTGCCGCTGGCCAAGTGCGCGGCGCGTATCATGGCGGGCGATTCCATCGCGAGCCTGGGCCTGCCGAGCGACGAGCGTCAGCTGGACTGGTTCTGCATGAAGGAAGCCGTTATGCCCTGGGGTCGTTTCCCCGGTGCCGACGTTATCCTGGGGCCCGAGATGAAGTCGACCGGCGAGGTCATGGGTATCGCCAAGAGCTATCCCGAGGCATACGCCAAGACGCAGCTGGCGATAGACTACAAGCTGCCCGACCCCAGTGCCGGCAAGGTATTCATCAGCGTGTGCGACCGCGACAAGCGCCATATCCTTTCGGTCGCCCGCATCCTGCGCTACCTGGGCTTTGACATCTGCTCCACCGAGGGTACGGCGCGCGTGCTGCGCGGCGGCAACGTGACGTGCGAAGTCGTGGAGAAGATCAGCGGCCCGCACGACGGCGAGTGCCCCAACATCGGCGACCTCATCGCCGATGGCAAGATTGCGGTAATCATCAACACGCCGTACGGTCCGGGCTCGCGTGGCGATGGCTACCTGCTGCGTACCGAGGCCGTGCGCCGCGGCGTGACCTGCGTGACGGCGATGTCTGCCGCCAACACGTACGTGAGCGCCATCGAGGCCGTGCGTGAGGACCAGCAGGGTCACGGCAGCGCCAACGACATGGGCATGGACGTCATCGCCCTGCAGGACCTGCCGCAGCACACGGTGTAGTGTGACCTGGTCGGCCGGGGCGGCAGCCGGACACTTCCTCTCGGAAACTGGGCTTCGCGAAGTTTTCCGAGAGAAAGGTCCGCCTCCCGCCCCGGCCTGCGGTGACTTGGCTGCACCGTGTGCTGCCGAAGGGGCTTTGTGCGATGACTAGGGCTGAATATAAAATGAGTGCGGGCGCCGTCGTTCGTTTGAACGACGGCGCCCACGTTTTGGATTTATTGGGCTGTGGCGGTGAAGGTTGTTTTGTCGGCGG
>NZ_QSFR01000012.1:23292-64248 GCF_003467925.1 Collinsella sp. AM43-1
GCGGTGAAGGTTGTTTTGTCGGCGGCGATGTGCACGTGCAGCTTTGCCTGACCGTCGCAGCTGATGAGCACGCCTACCTCGAACGGGGTTCCCGTCTTGTCGTAGGTCGAACGCACGATGCGCATCGCCGCCTTGCCGGTGTTCTGTCCCAAAAGGCGCGCCTCATGCTTGTCGAGGTTGACCGTCTCGTAGACGGCATTAACGCTTGCGGGCAGGATGCCGGTCTTTTCCGCGATGTAGGCGTAGAGCGAGCCATCCACGTCTTTGCGTGTGAGCTCGGGGCAAAGTGACACGGGGATATAGACGTAGTTGAGCTCCATGGGTTTGTCGTTGGCGAGACGCAGGCGGCGAATCTCCCAGACGGGTGTCCCTTCGGGCACTTTGAGCCCGGAGGCGATGCCGCGGACGGCCGGTATGCTTGAAAAGGCGAGAATCTGTGAGCTCGGAATCCGTCCCGCTTCGCGCATCCGCGCGCTGAAATTCAGGGCCAGGTCGATGCCGGGTGCTGAGGTTTGGGGCTTGATGAACGTGCCCTGCCCACGTTTGCGCACCACGCGCCCCTCGATGACGAGATCTTGGAAACAACGGCGCACGGTCGCGCGCGATAACTCCAGCCGCTCACAGATTTCGAGCTCGCGCGGCAGCGGCGTCTTGGTGTCGAACGCCTGGCTGGCGATAAGCAGGGCGATTCGATGTTTAAGTTGGACATAGAGCGGCGTATCACCGCTGCGGTCGAAGGGTTCGGAGGCGAGAAACGAGATCATATCCATGGGGTACCTCTATGTCGTGGGCGTACGTGACATGGTCTGACACTGCGGGGCAAACCGGAGATGCCAGGCCCGATTCTTGCTGGTATGTATGGCGCATGAGGAACATAAAACATTTATCAGGCAATCTACCTGCTATTTTAAAAATAATTAGAAGAAAAAATAATTTAGGCACAAAAATAGTTGCTACCGTTAACCGATGAATAGTTACCGTTCGCAACTATTTTCTTGTACCGAACATGCCCCGGCGCAACAATAATCTCAGCAAAAAGCAAAGCCGTGCGACACACGGCAGGTCGAGAGGAGACCGCATGCGGTATCTGGTAATGGTCAGTCACGGAACGCTCGCTCCCGGACTGCACAGTGTCCTCAAGATGCTCGGCAATGACGCCCCGAACATCTTGTCGACGAGTCTCGTGGACGGCATGGGCGCTGACGAGTATGTCGAGAACGTCAAGGCGATGCTCGCTCCCGTTGCCGCCGATGACGAGGTTGTCCTGCTTGGTGACATCCTGGGCGGATCGCCGCTCACCAATGCCATGAACACGCTGGCCGAGAAGGGCCTGCTCGCCCACACCATTGCCTTCGGCGGTATGAATCTGCCCATGGCTATGACCGCCATGATGGGGCTTGCCACCATGGACCTGGATTCCCTCAAGCAGATGATGCTGCAGGAGGGCAAGAACGGTATGTCCGAGCTCGTTGTCCCGACCGATGACGCCGACGACGAGGACGACGACATCTAGGCCGCACCAAGGTTTCATCTAGCTGCAAACGTTAGGAAGAAGAGGCCGCGACCGCAGGCCTCATGAAGGAAAGGGAGAACGCATGATTTCGTTCATCCGTATTGACGACCGCATGATCCATGGACAGACCGTTACCCGTTGGGCCCTCGAGTATCCCTGCGACGGTCTTATCGCCGTCAACGACGCCGCGGCGTCCAATCCCGTGCTCAAGGAGGCCTACAAGAGCGCCTCGGGCAAGAAGACGTTCGTGTGGACCAAGGAGCACTTCAAGGAGGTCTCCGAGAAGGTTCTCAAGTCCAACACCAAATACTTCCTGATCACCAAGAACCCGCTGGACATGAAGGAACTTCTCGTCGATTTTGGCTTTAAGCCCGGCAT
Source organism: Collinsella sp. AM43-1 (assembly GCF_003467925.1). Lineage (NCBI taxonomy): Bacteria > Bacillati > Actinomycetota > Coriobacteriia > Coriobacteriales > Coriobacteriaceae > Collinsella > Collinsella sp. AM43-1. Next base: position 25,184 of record NZ_QSFR01000012.1, read on the forward strand.
GGACCGCATCATCGTCGGTCCCTGCAACGATCGTCCCGGCACCACCAAGCTCGGCAACAACCAGTCGATCACGCAAGAAGAGGCCCAGGCGCTCGAGGATCTCACCAACGCCGGCTACACGGTCGAGTTCGCCCTTATCAAGGAGAAATCCATCGGTGAGTGGCCCAAGTTCCGCGGTCAGTTTGGCTTCTAGTTAGACGCCAGCCACATTTTGGTATCTACAGCCCTTGGGGAAAGGGGCTGAGGAATAAAGAAAGGGGAAAGCATGGCAATCAATGCATTCCAAGCCGCGCTGTTCGGCCTGTTCGCCTGCCTGGCATCACTGCCTGGCATGGGCGGCACGACGATCGGCAACTACACTCTGGGTCGTCCTCTGGTCGCCGGCCTCATCGTCGGCATCATCATGGGCGATATGCAGACGGGCATCCTCGTCGGTGCTGCCATCCAGGTTGTCTACATCGCTCTCGTGACCCCTGGCGGAACCGTCTCCGCCGACGTCCGCGCCGTGTCCTATATCGGTATCCCGCTGGCGATCCTCGCCATCAAGAACTCGGGCATCGATCCCGCCTCCGCTGAGGCTGCCGGCATGGCCGCATCCCTCGGTGCCGCCGTCGGCACGCTCGGCACTGTGCTCTTCTATGGCACCGCCACCATCAACCTGGTGTGGCAGGGCATGGGGTGGAAGTGGCTCGAGAAGGGCGATCTCCACAAGCTCTACCTGGTCAACAACGTTCTGCCTTGGATTGGTCACATCGTCTGCTCGTTCCTCCCGACGTTCATCATCACCATGGGCGGCACCGCCATGGTCGACCTCATGAAGACCTACATGCCCATGGACGGCATCGCGATGAAGACGCTGTTCACCGTCGGCTCGCTGCTGCCTACCGTCGGTATCGCCATCCTGCTCAAGCAGGTCATCTCCAAGCCGACGGACTTCCTCACGTTCTTCTTCGGCTTCACCCTGTCCGCTGTCATGGGATGCAACCTGATTGCCGCCGCCGGCATCGGCTGCTTCTTCGCCCTGATCAACTATGAGATCGCTTCGCTCAAGATCGACCTCGCAAACGCTCCCAAGGCAGCTATCGCCTCGGGCTCCGATGATGAGGAAGAGGAGGACATATAATGGCAGAGAAGAAGAAACTCTCTAAGAAAACGCTTGCCAAGTCGTTCCGTAACTGGTCCTATGGCAACCTGACTTGCTTCTCGCAGGAGCACATGCAGACCTTCGGTTACCTGTGCGCCATGCTTCCGATCGTCGAGGAGCTCTACGACACGCCCGAGGAGCAGAAACAGGCCCTCCAGACCTACTCCGCGTTCTTCAACACCGAGCCGCAGATCGGCACCATGATTGTCGGCGTCACCGCCGGCCTCGAGGAGGCTCGCGCAAACGGCGAGGCCATCGATGACGACGCCATCAACGGCATCCGCGCCGGCCTCATGGGCCCGCTCGCCGGCCTTGGCGACTCGCTGATCGTCGGTACCCTGATCCCGATCCTGCTCGGTATCGCCCTCGGTCTCTCGACCGGCGGCTCTCCGCTCGGTGCCATCTTCTATATTGTCGTGTGGAACCTGCTCATGTTCCTTGGCATGCGCTTTGCCTACAACCAGGGCTATGAGCTCGGCGGCAAGGCGGTCGAGGCCCTCGTCGGCCCCAAGGCAAAGGCTCTTCGCGATTCCATCGTGATGGTTGGTACCATGGTCATCGGTGCAGTCGGTGCTACCTGGGTCTCCATCACCTGCAGCCCCAACCTGGTGCTGCCCGGCGGCGGTAAGTTCCAGGACACCCTCGATGGCATCTATCCGCACCTGCTGCCGATGATCTTCATCATCTTCTGCTGGTACATGATGACCAAGAAGAAGGTCAACCCCATCGTTATGATGCTGATTCTCGTCGTGATCGCATTTGTGGGCGTTCTCATTGGCTTCTTCGATCCAGCGCTGAGCTACTAGTCATCATCCTTTGACCCCCTGCAAGGCCGTGCGGCCTCAACCGCACGGCCTTCTGATTTTACGCCGCCCTTCAAGGGCAATATGGCCAGCGACCTCCATCGCCTACACGACACCCGCTATATTGCTCTTGAAAGATGACGTATTCGACAAACGATGCACTTGCGCATGATGCGCACTTTGCACGAGGAGGACCATATGCACGAGAAACATGGACACGACCTTTCGCGCGACGACTTGATTCGCGAGGCAAAGATGCAGACCGATGCTATTCAGCGGCTCAATGTTTGGCTGCGCCTGGGCTATTCGCTCGTGGCGATTGGCTTTTTGATGGGGATGTGGGGTATGCAGGGCGGCCCCGGCTGGGGTGTCCCCGTGGGCATCGTGTGCCTGGTGGTGGGCACTCCGCTTTCGATCGTGCTTAAGGTCGGCACGACCAACGCCAAAAAGAATGTCGAGCGCATGCTCGAGGCCGCTGGTGTCGACGTTGAGGAGCTTATGCGACGCAAGAAGGACGAGCAATAGACTTCCGCGTTGGGGTATCATAAATAATTGTTGCGAATGTTAACTAATGTACGGCAAATGACGGTTTTATGGCCCTTCTAGAGTTGCAAAGGACAATATCCCCAGTGGATTACGATGACGTTGCTCGAAAACTGATTGTGTACTCACGTTCCCTTGCCAAGGGATCCTTGAGTGCTGCCGGCGGCGCCAGTGTGGGCGAGGCACCGGTTTTACAGTATCTATCGGGTATTGACGGTGATGTCATTCCCTCCGAGATTGCCAAGAAGCTGAAATTCTCCCGTGCGCGCATGTCGCATATCTTGGATTCACTCGAGAGCAAGGGTTACGTTCAGCGCAGGACCGATCCAAACGATCGTCGGCGTGTGCTGGTGAGCATCACCGAGGAAGGCCGTGATTTCGCGGCGAAAAAAAATGCCGAGAGTGTGGCATCGCTCTCGAAACAACTCTCAGCGCTCGGCGAGCACGATGCCCAGGAGCTCGTGCGCATCCTGAATAAAGCCTACAGCCTTACCTATGATGCCGACGACTACCTGGACAATCTATAAGGATAAAGACAGACATTTAGGTGCATCTTGAAATGCATCCGGGCCAATTGTGCCCATCAGCCACCGTCAACATCTCATTCCAAACCAAATCAGCCAACGTACGTCATGGCAATCCCCGGTAGGTCGCAGGGCGCTTCGCGGGCGGGCCAGGCTTTATCTGAACGACTTTGCGAAGCAACCGGAGTGAAGATAAAGCCTGGCCCGCCCGCAAAGCGCCACAAAGACCGCAGGGACGGGAGCAGCTATACTACTCTCAGTAGTTAAGGGTCGCGGATTCGCCGCGTCACCGCTCTCAACAGGAGGTCTTTGTTTATGGCAGATCAGAAGCCGGTTGTCGGGATCATCATGGGCTCCAAGTCCGATCTGGGCGTTATGGAAGGTTGCACCGCCGAGCTCGAGGCGCTAGGCGTGCCCTATGAGCTCGTGATTGCAAGCGCGCACCGTACGCCGGCGAAGGTCCATGAGTGGGCCTCGACTGCTGCCGACCGCGGCATCAAGGTGATTATCGCTGCTGCCGGCAAGGCTGCTCACCTGGGCGGTGTCGTGGCTGCGTTTACACCGCTGCCGGTCATCGGCGTGCCTATGAAGACGAGCGATCTGGGTGGTATGGACTCGCTGCTGTCGATGGTGCAGATGCCTTCGGGCGTGCCCGTTGCCTGTGTGGCCATCAACGGTGCCAAGAACGCTGCCATTTACGCCACGCAGATTCTGGGCGCCTGCGACCCCGAGTACCGCAAGGTTATCGAGAAGATGAAGCAGGAGATGGCTGACGCCTAAGCGCTCTGCCAGTCCATTTGCAGCATAAGGAGAGCCATGTCCGACTATCAGGGAAAACGATTCAAGGCTTCTCAGATTCCCGATCCGTCGAAGCCGGGTGCTGCCCGTGCGGCACAGCAGGGTCGGGCATCCTCTCCTCAGCAGCCGCGCGCGCCGCGTCCCGTAACGCCAACGTCCCATCGCCGTCAGGATACTCCTGCTGCATATCGCCCTTCGTCATACAGTACGGCCAAGAAGTCACCTCGCTCTTCGGCGCATACCGCGCCATCGAGCTATACCGAGCCGCCGCGCAAAAAGCGCCGCTCCGTCATTCCCATTCTGCTCATCATCATTGGCATCGGCCTCATCGTTGCTGCGGCTGCCATCTTTATCAACGCGCAGATTGGCTACAAGCAGGCGAGCGAGTCGTATCAAAAAATCGAAAAGCAATATGTGAGCGACAAGGACGCCAGTGGCGTGCCGATTATCGACTTCAATGCGCTTGCCCAGACAAATCCCGAGGTTGTGGGTTGGATTTACGCGCCCGGCACCAACATCAACTACCCCGTGGTGCAGACCAACAACAACTCCAAGTACCTCAACACGCTGTTCGACGGTACGGCCAATGCCTCGGGTGCCATCTTCTTGGATAGCGACGACACCGCGCCGGGCATGGTGGATCAGCAGACCACGATTTACGGTCATCACATGAACGACGGTTCGATGTTCAACGTGATTTCGAACACGACCGATCAGGCGACGTTCGACAGCATGGAATACGTGTACTACATCACGCGCGATGCGACGTATAAGTTGCGTCCGCTGGCGACCAAGGTGGTCGAGGACACGTATGCCAAGGCGCGCACGCCCAACTTTGAGGGCGATGACGGACTGAAGAATTACCTGTCCGAGATGCTCGACGGTGCCTCTGCCGTGGCGAGCGATGCCACCGATCGTGCCGCTTCGGCAACCAAGGTCGTAACGCTTGTGACCTGCCGCTCGCTGTCATTTAGCAATACGCGCGCAGTCATGGTGCTCACGCCGGTCGAGGAATAAGTTGTTCGAGAGTAGCTAAAAAGCCCCGTCCCAAATGAGCTACTCGACGACGGTAAAAAGGAGAAATGATGCTTGAAAGTGGCAAATCGATGCCTTCGGTTGATGCTTGGCTGCGCGAAGTCAAGGCCGATGTTTCGGCGGCTGATTGTGGGATGTACCTGACACACAACGGCGTGGTGCGCGCGACGCCCAAGGCCGAGGTGCGCGGAGTCGAGACCGATGGCGTGGCGCCGGGCCACAAGGTGGGCGGCATGGCGTTTGGCTTCGATGCCGAAAAGGTGCAGGCCGCTATCGAGGCAACGCACGCGATGCCGGGTATCGGTTACGTGCGCGTGTGGTTGGCGAGTGGCGAGCTTACCGTGGGCGACGACATCATGCTCGTGCTCATTGGCGGGGACATTCGCCCACATGTGGTCGATGCGCTGCAGGCGCTCGTCGGTACCATCAAAAATGAGTGTGTGAGTGAGGTTGAGCGCGAGGCGTAGAGGCTTGCGTCGATAGAAGGCTCTTATAAAAATGCCCGCCGGTACGTGTGATACCGGCGGGCATTTTGCGTTTTGGGCGCGGTGGGCGTTACACGCGCGTCGCATCCTTGGGACTCATGGTCATGCTCTGGAAGCGGTTCTCCATGTAGTCGTTATCGAAATACTTGCCGTAGAACTGCGCGACGGGAATATCCGGCTCCGTGCCGTTGACGCGCTGGTACCAGTAGTCGAGCGACTGCAGCGTCATGACGCCGTCGACCAGCATAATGACGGTAAAGATGACGGTAGCCGAGTAGCGACTCTTCCACGGAATCATGTTGATGAGCTTGAGCAGCCTCGGCAACAGCAGCTTGATCCAGATAAGGCCACCCAGGCCCCACAGGCAGGCAAAGCCCGTGCAGGTGCGTCCGCCCGTAAGGACGGCGAGTGGGTCGGGCATGCCAAACAGCTTCATGTGCGAGTAGCTCCACGAGACCACGCCAAATGAGGTCTGCATAAACCAGCCCACGAACACCTCAAAGCTCGCGCCGAGCACAGCGCTTACCAGGAAAATGATGATGGGGTTCTTTTTATAGAAGCGGTTGAGCACCATGGTCATGAGTACGGCGCCAAAGCCATAGATGGGGCTGAAGGGACCAAACAGCATGCCGGCGCGGTTCTGGTAGACGCCCGGGTCGTCGACTGTCATATGCCAGATGTCCTCGGCGATCAGGCCGAGCACGCAGCAGACGAAGAATACCCAGAACAGGTTGAAGTAGTTGAGCTTGATGTAGCCCTCGCCGGTTTCATCGCGGCCGAGCATGCCCTCCGCCGCGGCGTCACGGTCGAGCATCTCCTGCAGGCGGCGCTGCAGTTCGCGCTCCTGGCGCAGCGTGGGGTCGACGGTTGCCGAAAGCGCGACGAGGATGCCGAGCTGAATGGCAGGACGCAGCAGGAAGGGCCCGATGCCCTGGAGCATCACGTCGACCAAAAGCTCGACGACGGTGAATGCAATAAGGATGTAGGACAGGCGGGCGGCGTTGCGGCGCTGGTTTTTGATAAGGTCCAGGCCAAAGATGATCAGGATGACGGCACTTGCCGCAGAGAGCATGATGCCGGCGACGATGAGTCCAACCGAGACCAGCATATTGTCGCCGAGCTTTTCGGCGGCGTTGCCGTTGATAAGCGCGGTGATGACCTGCCACATAAAGGCGGCGACCGACGGGAGCGTGCTCACGCCGGACAGGATGCACAGGACGGCGTACACCTTAATGATGAGCGGGATCTTCTTGACCTCCGTGGCGCTGGGGACGCTGGGGTCGAGTTCGTTTCGATCCATACAGAACCTTTCTCGCTTTGTTGTCGGTTATAAGGATACGCCGCCGACCTGCCAAAAGACAGGACGAACGTCCCAATTGCAACAATGCAACCCTCAACGGTGGACGCGGCGGCCATCTGGGGCGCGGGCGCTTGCACTGGACGGACCGATAAAATGTTTGGCCGCAAAACGGATTATTAGCTCGGTGGGCTTTTAAAAAGCGCTGCTCATGCGCTGGGGAGCGCGTCGCGCCGTGCGTATAATAAGGCGGGTAACGCCAAAATACGAGGCTCTGAGGGGATGCCATGTCTCAAGAAACCATCCGCGCGGTCGAGCGCGCCGCGGGACAGGTGAACGCCATGTCGACGTATGATCCGGACTCCGACCAGCTGCATGAGGAATGCGGCGTTTTTGGTGTTTGGGCGCCCGATCGCGACGTGGCTCGACTGACGTACTTTGGCCTGCGTGCACTGCAGCACCGTGGCCAAGAATCGGCGGGAATCGCCGTGGGTGACGGCGGTACGGTTATGGTCCGCAAGGATCTGGGCCTGCTCGACCGCGTGTTCTCCAATGCCGACCTGTCGACGCTCTCCGGTCAGCTGGCCGTGGGTCATGTGCGCTACGGCACCGCCGGTGCCAAGAGCTGGGAAGCCTCTCAGCCGCACCTCTCTACCATCAATAGCGTCATTATCGCGCTCGCGCACAACGGCACCCTCGTCAACACCGACGAGCTGCGCCGTCAGCTGATCGAGCTGGGCGTGCCGTTCCTCTCCAACTCGGATTCCGAGGTCGCGACCAAACTCATCGGCTACTTTACTCAGCGTACGGGCCACCTGCGCGAGGGCATTCGCAAGACCATGGAGCTCGTGCGCGGCGGCTACGCCATGACGCTCATTAATGAGCAGGCGCTCTACGCTTTCCGCGATCCGCACGGCATTCGCCCGCTGGTGTTGGGCAAGCTGGTGGACGAGGGCCTGGACCAGGCCGATGCCGCATCCGTTTCGCAGCTGCCGTCGCAGGACGGCGCCGCGACGGTTGACGTTGCCACCCATGTCACCCGCGCCGGCGGCTGGGTTGTTGCCTCCGAGACCTGTGCGCTCGATATCGTGGGCGCCGAGTACGTGCGCGATGTCCGTCCCGGCGAGATCTTGCGCATCAGCGCCGAGGGCCTTGTGTCCGAGCAGGGCGTGCCTGCCGCCGAGGAGCCTGCTAACTGCATCTTTGAGCAGGTCTACTTCGCTCGCCCCGACTCCATTATGAACGGCAAGAGCGTCTACGCCTGCCGTTATGACATGGGTCGTCAGCTGGCACATGAGGAGCCCGTCGAGGCCGACCTGGTCATCGGCGTGCCCGACTCCGGCCTGCCGCCCGCGGAGGGCTATTCGCACGAGAGTGGCATTCCCTTTGGTGAGGGTCTTATCAAGAACCGCTACGTGGGTCGTACGTTTATCGAGCCTACGCAGGAGCTGCGTGCCATGGGCGTGCGTATGAAACTCAACCCGCTGCGCGACAACATCGAGGGCAAGCGCCTGGTCGTCATCGACGACTCCATTGTGCGCGGCACCACCATGGTGCAGCTCGTCAAGATGCTGCGCAACGCCGGCGCCAAGGAGATTCACATTCGCATCAACTCGCCCGAGGTCATCTGGCCGTGCTTCTACGGTATCGATACCGACGTGCAGTCGCAGCTCATCAGTGCCAACAAGACGGTCGATGAGATCTGCGAGTACATTGGCGCCGATTCGCTGGCCTTCCTTTCGGTCGAGGGCCTGCTGAAGGTCATGCCCAAGGGCGGCTACTGCGACGCGTGCTTTACCGGCCGCTATCCCGTGGCGATTCCAGAGAGCTTTGGCCGTGACAAGTTCATGGAGGGCTTTAAGCCCCGCAACCTGGACAAGCCGCTGCACTTTGACGACGACGCCGTGGTCGAGAAATATGTCGACCGCAGCTGGGAAGAGGAGCACGGCGAGGCCTAAAACCTGCCATGTAGGGACAGGTTTATTTTGGTAGGTTTTACCTGCTGTTTTGTTGATATAACGGCGCGTGCTGTTATGGCACACGCCGAAATGAACGCAATTATGAGCACCGTTTGGCGCCCGCGCGGCGCCACGGTAGTGGGAGAGGAAGGCTCAGATGAGCGACAGCAAGCATGTGACGTACGAGGACGCCGGCGTCGATACCGCCGAGGGCGGTCGCGCCGTCGACGCGATTAAGCAGATGGTCAAGGACACCAATCGTCCCGAAGTTATCGGCGGCATCGGCGGCTTCGGTGGCCTGTTCTCGGCTGCCGCGCTTAAGGATATGGAAGACCCGATTCTGATTAGCGGTACCGACGGCGTGGGCACCAAGCTCGTGCTCGCCCAGATCATGGACCGTCACGAGACGGTGGGCCAGGACCTGGTCGCTATGTGCGTCAACGACATTTTGGCTTCGGGCGCCGAGCCGCTGTTCTTCCTGGACTACGTTGCCATCGGTCACATCGAGGCCGAGCACATGGCAAAGATCATCAAGGGCGTGGCCGATGGCTGCAAGCTCGCGGGCTGCGCGCTCGTGGGCGGCGAGATGGCCGAGCACCCCGGCGTCATGGCTCCCGCCGACTACGACCTCGCCGGCTTTACCGTGGGCGTCGTCGACCGTCCCAAGATGCTCGACCCCGCGAACGTTCGCCCCGGCGATGTGATCCTGGGTCTGCCTTCCACCGGCGTGCACTCCAACGGCTACTCGCTCGTGCGCAAGGTCATCGGCGTCGACGGCATCAAACCGGGCACGCCCGAGGCCGCCGCTAAGGCCGAGGAGCTGAGCCGTCCGCTCGAGGAGCTCGGCGGTGCTTCGCTGGCCGACGCTCTGCTGGCTCCCACGCGCATCTATGTGAAGCCGATTCTGGAGCTGCTGCGTGGCGACGTCAACGTGCACGCCATTGCTCACATCACCGGTGGCGGCATTACCGAGAACCTCAACCGCGCGCTCGCCGACGATGTCGATGCCGTGGTCACCCGCAACGGTGCCGAGATGGGCTGGGATATTCCGCCCGTCATCACCTACGTGTCGCGTCAGGCCGAGCTCGCGCCCAACGAGGCATGCAAGACCTTCAACATGGGCGTCGGCCTGTGCCTGATCGTTGCCCCCGAGGACGAGGCTACCGTGACCGAGGCCCTGGTCGCGCTGGGCGAGAAGCCGTTCCGCGTGGGCGAGTGCGTCGAGGGTTCCGGTAAGGTCGTGTACTCCGATGAGCGCTAGCGAGCAGATGGCTGCTGCCGAGGGCCTGGGCTTTGTGCCCTACACCCGTCCGACCGGCACCGATACGGCCGAGCCGCTCAAGATCGGCGTGCTCATCAGCGGCTCTGGCACCAACCTGCAGGCGCTGATTGACCTGATCGCTGCCAGCAAGCTCAATGCTTCGATTGAGCTGGTGGTGTCGAGCCGTCCTTCGGCCAAGGGGTTGCAGCGTGCCGAGCGTGCGGGTATCCAGACGCTGACGCTGTCCAAGGATGTCTATGCCGACCCCATCGCCGCCGACGAGATCATCGCGCACGAGCTGCTCGAGCGCGGCTGCGAGTATGTGGTCATGGCCGGCTACATGCGCATGGTGCACACGCCGCTGCTGGCGGCGTTTCCCAACCGCGTGGTGAACCTGCATCCGGCGCTGCTGCCGAGCTTTACCGGCGCGCATGCGATCGACGATGCCTTTGCGCGCGGCGTCAAGGTGACCGGCGTGACCGTGCACTTTGCCAACGAGGTCTACGACAACGGCCCCATCATCGCCCAGCGCGCGCTGGCTGTCGAGGAGGGCTGGGATGTCGACACGCTCGAGGAACACATCCACGCGATTGAGCACGTACTGTATCCCGAGGTCGTGCAGATGCTCGCCGACGGCCGCGTCCACGTGCTGGAGAGCGGCAAAGTGGCAATTGATGCGGCACGCTAGTCGCGTGTAAGAGAGTTCGCTGAGCGCTCTTTGGGACGCAAGCGATCGAAAAAAGTTGATAGGGCTCCGTCCGTACGCGGGCGGGGCTCTTTTTGTGTGGCCTCTCAAGTTTGCTATACTGCTAGCAAGCAGAGAGGAGTCGCCATGGCAACAGCAACAGTGCAGCTCAACACGCGAATCGACCCTATGCTCAAGGCTGGCGGCGATGCGGTCCTGACTCGCAATGGGCTGGGGCCGAGTGACGCTATTCGTGCGCTTTGGACCTACCTTGTCGAGCATCAGACGTTGCCAGGATTTATGGTGGAGGATAGGTGCGAGGCACCCCGTGCGGAGAGTCTGGCCGAGCAGGGATGCGGGCTGGCTTTTTTCTCATTGGGGTTGAGCGCGGCGGATTTTGCGCCAGCTGAATCATCGGCAGACAACTGGGGTGCCGTACGCGACGACATGTACGATGCGATGATCGCTGGCATAGAGGCGAATTGCCGATGATTGCGGCAAAACGACTCTTGGTAGACACAAACGTTTGGCTCGATTATTACCTGCAAGAGGGAGCGTTCGACGAGGCGAAAAGATTGATTGAGTTGGCCGAGGCGGGAAAGATTGACCTTCTGTACGCGCCAACGACGGCAAAGGACCTGTTCTACATTGTGCCGCGGCGTCTAGCTCAGCGGAATGTGAATGGGGTTAACGCTCCGTTCGGTCCGGCTGCATGGGCCTGTATCGAGCATATGATGCAGGTGGCAACGGCTTCTCCGCTTTCGTTGGCGGAATGCGAGATGGCGCGTATGCTTGGCAAGCGTATGCCGGACCTTGAGGACAATCTCATCATTGCATCGGGCGATACGGCGGATGTCGACTACGTAATCACGAGCGACCGACGCATGTTGGAGGCGATGCCCGAGGTATGCTTGACGCCCGCGCGCGCACTCGAGCTCATCGGGATCCTCGGCTAACCTTGCATACTCCGTTTCGCTATCATATTGAGCATTGTGGCCCTCATGCAACTTTGGAGGACGATATGGCGGATAACGAAGCGCTGTTTACGCCTGAGCTGGTGTTTTTTGATTGGGAGTGTGCGACGCCTGATGAGGTGTTTGCGCGACTCGAAGGCGAACTTGTTCCACGCGGCTACATTGGCACCGGTTGGCTCGACGCCGTCCGCACGCGCGAGGATGCCTATCCCACAGGGCTTGCCATGCCGGCGGCCAACATTGCCATCCCGCATACCGATCCGGGGTTTGTGGCTAAGCCCTACATCGCGGTGGTGAAGCCGGCCACGCCCGTGACATTCAATGCTATGGCGGGCATGGGTGCCCCTGTGCCGGCGCAGATCGTCATCAATTTGGGTATTGCCGAGCCGGGCGGCCAGGTCGAGGCCCTGCAAGCGCTCATGAACATCTTTATGGACGCGGACGTCGCAGCCGATGTGCTCGGCCAGACCACGCCCCAAGGCATGGTCGACGCCATCCGCCGCCACTTTTAAAGCCGGCACTTGGGGACTGTCCCTAACTGCCGGCAGAAAAGGAACGTCCCCAAGTGCCAGGGTTGCCCCTTTGTCGCGGGGGCTGCGTTGTGACACAATGGCGTTTGTTCGATTCGTGATGCGAAAGGCCAACTATGGCAAACAAGAAAAAGAACTCTGAGGCCGCGCCGACGCCCGAGCAGCAGACTCGTGCTGCCTCCAGCTCTCGTAAGAAGCAGCGCAAGACGTACGTGTCTAAGACCGTCAAGATCGTTCTGGTGGTCATCGGCGTGCTGGCGATGCTGCTTTCCGTCTCGGCCATGGCGTGCTCCGGCCTTATGTCGCAGGCAGAGGATGCCTCGGGCTACAAGCTTACCGGCGGTGTGGCTGCCACTATCAACGGCACCAACCTCACCGAGGACACCGTGACAAAGCAGATCATGAGCATGCGCACGTCTTACGGCTACACCAAGGACAAGGACTGGGCGCAGTATCTGGTCGACAACGACCTCACGCCCAAGAAGTACCGCAAGCAACTCATCGACTCCTACACGCAGCAGATTCTGCTTCAACAGGCACAGAAGGAGAACGGCGTGACGGTGTCGGACGAGGAGGTCGAGAAGGCTTGGAAGGACGCGTGCAAGAGCGCGGGCGGTGCCAAGGCCTTTAAGAAGACCCTCAAGACCTACGGCTACACCGAAGACACCTATAAGAGCTCGCTCAAGGAGAGCCTGGCGCAGCAAAAGCTCAAAGATGCCGTGGCGCCCACAAGCAAGCCCAAGGACAGCGAGATTGTCGATTACATCAACGAGAACCTGTCCAACTACAATGACGCCCGTCGCTCGTCGAATATTCTGATCAAGGTCGATTCCGACGCTTCCGACGAGGACAAGGCCGCCGCCAAGGCCAAAGCGCAGGAGTGCCTGGACAAGATCAACTCCGGTGAGCTGAGCTTTGAGGACGCCGTTGAGCAGTACTCCGAGGACACCGGTTCCAAGGAGAAGAAGGGCGATGTGGGCTGGGATAAGCTCACCACTTTCGTCGACAGCTACCAGACGGCACTCGAGGGGCTCAACAAGGGCGACGTGAGCGAAGTCGTCGAGTCGACCTATGGTTACCACATCATCAAGTGCACCGACTACTTCCATGTCGATAATCAGGTTGATGACATCAACCAGGTGCCCAAGGCCATCAAGAAGTATGTCTCCAACGTGGTGAAGACGCAGGCGGCCAGCACTGCATACAGTGAGTGGCTGGAGCAGTACAAGAAGGACGCCGACATTACCGTCAACCCCATGCCCAAGGACGTACCCTATAACGTGAGCCTGAAGGGCGTCACCAAGAGTTCGACCGACGATTCGTCGACGACTGAGTAATCATGGGGCGGTGCTCGCGCGAGTGCCGCCCACGCTATTGAGGAGGATTTGAAGATGACCAACGAAGAGCTGCAGAAGGAAATGATCGCGGCCATGAAGGCCAAGGACAAGGTTCGCCTGTCCATCATTCGCCAGGTCAAGGCCGAGGTGAAGAATATCGAGGTTAACGAGCGCCGCGATGTGACCGAGGAAGACGTCAACAGCATGATCAAGCGTCTGATCAAGCAGACGAGCGAGACGCTGGAGATGTCCATCAAGGCCGGCACCGACCAGGAGCGTACCGACAACCTGACCGAGCAGGTCAAGATTCTGGAGAGCCTGCTGCCCGCGCAGGTTTCGGGCGAGGAGCTCGAGGCCCTGATCGAGCAGGTTATCGCCGAGCTGGGCGCTACGTCCAAGAAGCAGATGGGCCAGGTCATGGGTGCACTCGGCAAGGCCACCGGCGGCAACTTCGACAAGCCTGCGGCGGCAAAGATCGTCGGCGGCAAACTCGCGTAATTTGTTACGCGGTTTTACCAAACCGCGTAACGGCTCGACGCTGCAAACCCGTACACACGGCAATCTGACGTTCAATTTCAAGGGCGCGACCATAAGGTCTGCGCCCTTTCATTTCACGTCACCTTGCTCGCGTGTACGGGTTTTCGCTGACTTATGCTCAACAAGGGCGGTTGAGCGCTCATTGGGGACAGACTTAAATGAGTGCCCAATGAGCAGGCACTCATTTAAGTCTGTCCCCAATGAGTGGGTGGAAGATTGCGGGTTCTTTACGGGAATGTAGTGTGGGCTGCGGAAACGTGGTTCTTTCCGTACAATAGTTCAACTCGTGTAAACGCAGGGAAGGGACATACATGGCAGACATGATCGAGATCAAGCATCTCAACAAGTACTTTGGCGACCTGCATGTGCTCAAAGATATCAACCTCACCGTCAAGCGCGGCGAGAAGCTCGTAATGATCGGGCCTTCCGGCTCGGGTAAGTCGACGCTCATCCGTTGCGTCGATTATCTGGAGGAGCCCACGTCGGGCGAGGTCATCATCGACGGTACGCCGCTTACCAAAAAGAACCACCTGGAGATGGCTCGCAAGTATAGTTCCATGGTGTTTCAGCAGTTCAACCTGTATCCCAACATGACGGTGCTCGGCAACCTGACGCTCGCGCCCATCAAGCTGCAAAAGAAGAGCAAGGAGGAGGCGACCGAGATCGCCATCGCCGCACTCAAGCGCGTCGGCATGGCGCATAAGGCCGGCGAGTATCCGCAGAATCTCTCGGGTGGTCAGCAGCAGCGCATCGCCATCGCCCGCGCCCTGTGCACCAAGCAGCCCATCATCCTGTTTGACGAGCCGACTTCGGCGCTCGACCCCGAGATGGTCCAGGAGGTTCTGGACGTTATGATTGAGCTCGCGCAGGAGGACATCACCATGATCTGCGTGACGCACGAGATGGGCTTTGCGCGCCAGGTGGCCGACCGCGTCATCTTTATGGAGGACGGCCGCATTCTGGAGGAGGGCACGCCCGAGCACTTCTTCGATAACCCCGAGAACCCGCGCTGCCGCGAGTTCCTGTCCAAGATTCTGCACTAGGCGCGGTGATGGACATGACGGATATGACGAGGGCGGCCGTGTCGCGCCGTCACTTTTTGCAGCTGGCGGGCGCCGGCATGCTTGCGCTGACGGGGACCGCGCTTACCGGTTGCGGCAACTCCACCCGCGGCGAGGGCTCCGACAAGGGGTCCAAGCTTGCGGCCATTAAGTCGCGTGGACATCTGAATGCCGGCGTCAAGAAGGACGTTCCCGGCTATGGCTATTACGACACCGCCAAGGGCCGCTTTGAGGGCATGGAAGTCGATTTGTGCTACCAGATCGCCGCTGCCGTCTTTGGCGTGAGCTACAAGGAGGCCCGCGCCCAGGAGCTTGTCGAGTTTACCGACGTAACGCCCAAGACGCGCGGCCCGCTGATCGATAACGGCCAACTCGACGTGGTCGCGGCGACCTACACCATCACCGACGAGCGCAAGAAGAGCTGGGATTTCTCGACGCCGTACCGCACCGACTACGTGGGACTCATGGTCAAGAAGCGTTCGGGCTTTACCTCGATTGAGGACTTGGACGGCAAGGTCATTGGCGTGAGCCAGGGTGCCACCACGCAGGGCCTGATCGAGCAGATGATCAAGGACAACGGCTTTAGCTGCAAGCCCGAGTTTAGGGCCTTTAGCGGCTACCCCATCATCAAGAGTTCGCTCGACGCCGGCAATATCGACGTCTTTGCCATGGACCGCTCCACGCTGGCCGGTTACATGAACGAGACCGTTGAGCTGCTGCAGCCCGAGGTCAAGTTTGGCGAGCAGGGCTACGGCGTGGCGACCAAGAAGGGCTGCGACCTTTCGGCCGTGGTCGATCAGGTGATTTGCGATCGCCTGGCCGACGGCTGGCTCGACCAAGAGGTCAAGACCTGGGGTCTTGTATAGACGCATCGTCCAAGGAAGGAATCAAATGCTCGAAGGATTATTTGACGCCGACCGTTGGTCGACGACATTTCAAAACATGGGGCCCTTCTGGGAGGGCTTTGGCGTGACGCTGCAGGTGGTCGTTGCCGGTCTGCTGCTGTCGCTGGTGCTGGGCACGCTGCTGGGTGTGTTCTCTACAACTCGCTCGCGCGTGCTGCGCGCCATAAGTCGCGTGTACGTGGAGTTTTACCAGAACACCCCGTTGCCCGTACAGGTGCTCTTTATGTACATGGCCGGTCCGCAGTTTTTGCAGGCCATAACCGGTGCCGACCAGCCGGTGCGTATCGCGCCGTTCGTGTTGGGCTTCTTGGGCGTGGGCCTGTATCACGCGGCCTACATTTCGGAGGTCATCCGCACCGGTATCGAGGCGGTTCCGCGCGGTCAGATGGAGGCGGCCCAGAGCCAGGGCTTCACCCGGGCGCAGGCGTACTGGTACATCGTGCTGCCCCAGACATTCAAGATCATTCTGCCGCCGCTGTGTAACCAGGCGCTCAACTTGGTCAAGAACACGTCGGTGCTGGCGCTTGTGGCCGGCGGCGACCTTATGTACCGTTCCGACAACTTTGTGAGTCTGTACGGTTACCTGCAGGGATACATCGTCTGCTGCCTTATGTACTTCATCATCTGCTTTCCGCTCGCCATGCTGGTGCAGTGGCTCGAGCGCCGCTCCAAGGAGCGTCCGCGTGGCGTGAGCCTGGCCGAGCTGGGGCTCGACAACGTAGAGGAGGCCTAGCGCATGGAAATCTTCAACGCGACCAACCTGCTCTACATTTGGGGCGGCTTTGTTAAGACAATCGAGATCTCGGCGCTGTCGATCTTTTTCTCGCTCATCTTTGGCACGGTGCTGGCGCTTGTTAAAAGCTATGCGCCCCGCCCGTTCCGTATTTTGGTGAGCGCCTATATCGAGCTGTTCCGTTGCACGCCGAACCTGCTGTGGATTCTGTTTATCTACTTTACGGTGCAGGGTTTGGACATTGTGATTTCGACCATCGCCTTTACGCTGTTTACCAGCGCCGTTATGGCCGAGATTGTGCGCGGCGGTCTCAACTCGATTCCGCGCGGCCAGTTTGAGGCAGCGCAGAGCCAGGGTTTTGGCTTCTTTGCCACCATGCGCTACATCATTCTGCCGCAGACGTTTAAGACGATCATTCCGGCGCTGTTTAGCCAGTGCACGACCGTCATCAAGGACAGCTCGTATCTTTCGGGTATTAACGTGGCCGAGCTCATGTACACGGCAAACGTCGTGATGGCCCATGCGATCGACCTGTCGCAGGTGCTTATGCTCTACGGCCTGGTGTTTGCGATGTACTTTGTGCTCAACTTTGGTATCTCGCTGCTGGTTCGCGCATATCAGAGGCGAATGGTGGCAGCGTAGAATGTGGCAAAGGGACAGCCCCTTTGTCACATAGAGAAAGGAATCGCGATGAGCGATCTGGAGAACAAGAAGAGTCCTGTGGTCATTACCATCGCGCGCGACTTTGGTGCCGAGGGCCACGAGATCGGACGCATCCTCGCCAACGAGTTGGGGATTCCTCTGTACGACAACGAGCTACTGGTGCGCGCGTCGCTGCGCGCGGGCGAGTCGCTCGACAAGATGGCCGCCTACGACGAGCGTCTGGCCGTGGAGAACATGGCGTTTCTGCCCGACCGCTACGATGCGCGTTCGTACTCGGACAAGTTGTTCCAAAAGATGAGCCAGGTGATTTTGGACCTGGGCGAGACCGAGAGCTGCATTATCGAAGGCCGTC
The DNA here is from genome assembly GCF_003467925.1 of Collinsella sp. AM43-1. Taxonomy (NCBI): domain Bacteria; kingdom Bacillati; phylum Actinomycetota; class Coriobacteriia; order Coriobacteriales; family Coriobacteriaceae; genus Collinsella; species Collinsella sp. AM43-1. The sequence goes on from NZ_QSFR01000012.1 coordinate 42,809, forward strand.
TGTCCGATTACCTGCTGCGTAACAACCCCAACCATATTGCCGTGTTGGTGACCGCCCCCTTTGAGGACCGCGTCGAGATTGTCCGCAAGAAGCGTGGCCTTAACAAAAAGAAGGGCGCCAAGCTGGTCAAGCAGCAGCAGAAGGCGCGCGAGGCGTTCTATAAGCGCTATAGCGCCGGAAAGTGGAAGATGACGAGCGGCAAGGATATCGTCGTCAACCGCGCTAAGCTGGGACGCGAGGGCTGTAAAGACGTCATCGCCGCTGCCTACCGCTACAAAGTGGCTCAACTCGAAGGCTAGCCGACCAAAAACCACCACAAAGGGTACAGGCACCTTTGTGGTGGTTTTTGTTTTAGGCCGAGGGGAAGGCCTTGGCGGCAGTGCCTATCCTCGGCTTTTGCATAGTCTCGATCTGTAACACCAAGCCAGCGAAAATGGCTCTAACTGTTACAGATTTAGATGAACCGTTCGGCCGTCAGCCCAACGTCTTGATCTGTAACACCAGGCGGCATATTTGGTCTCTAACTGTTACAGATTGAGATGCGGCGTGGCCGGCCGGCACAATATCTCGATCTGTAACAACTGCAGGGCTCAACGGACTCCAACTGTTACAGATTGAGACAAAACGATCAGGCAAGTCCAAAACCACCACTAAGGTGCATGTCCCCTTTGTGGTGATGGGTTGGCCGGCATAGAAAAAGTCCCCGCCGAGCGTGTGCTCGACGGGGACTTTGCCGTTTGGTGGCTAGCGCTGCAGGTGATTACTCACCCAGCAGGCTCTTGGTGATCGAAGCGGCGGCCTTCTTGCCGGCGCCCATCGCCAGAATGACCGTAGCGGCACCGGTGACGATGTCGCCGCCAGCCCAGATGCGGGGATCGGTGGTCTGGCCGGTCTCCTCGTCGGCAACGATGTAGCCCCACTTGTTGAGCTCCATCTTGCCGCCGATCTTGGCAGCGAAGGGGTTGGCGTTGGTGCCGATAGCCGAGATCGCGACGTCGCAGGGGATCTCCTCGATGGCGCCCTCGATGGGCACCGGGCGACGACGGCCGGACTCGTCAGGCTCGCCGAGCTCCATCTTCTGGACCTTGACGGCGCACACGGAGCCGTCCTCGCCAGCGACAAACTCGAGCGGGGAGACGAGCGGCAGAACCTCGACGCCCTCGGCCTTAGCATGGTGCAGCTCGGCGCGACGGCAGGGCATCTCGTCCTCGGTACGGCGGTAAGCGATGATGGCGTGCTCGGCGCCCAGACGCTTGGCGGTACGGACGGCGTCCATAGCCACGTTGCCGCCGCCAAAGACGACGACGTTCTTGCCGTGCTTGGTGGGGGTGTCGTACTCGGGGAACTTGTTGGCCTTCATCAGGTTCACGCGGGTGAGGTACTCGTTCGCGAAGAAGACGTTGGGCAGGTTCTCGCCGGGGACGTTGAGGAACTTGGGCAGGCCTGCACCGGTCGCCACGTAGATGGCGTCGAAGCCCTGCTCAAACAGCTCCTCGGCCGTGGCCATGTTGCCCACGACGGAGTTGTACTCAAACTTGACGCCCATGTCCTCCAGGCCGTCAATCTCGCGCTTGACGACTGCCTTGGGCAGACGGAACTCGGGGATGCCGTAGACCAGCACGCCGCCGCCGGTGAAGAAGGCCTCGAAGACGGTGACGTCAAAGCCGTTGCGGGCGAGCTCGCCGGCGCAGGTGATGCCAGACGGGCCGGAGCCGACGACAGCGACCTTCTTGCCGTTCTTGGGAGCCATCTTGGGGGTGGAGGCGAGCTCGGGGCGGTCACCTAGGAAGCGCTCGAGCTGGCCGATGGCCACGGGCTCGGACTTCTTACCACGGATGCACTTGCCCTCGCACTGGTTCTCCTGCGGGCAGACGCGGCCGCAGATGGCGGGAAGCATGGAGTCCTCGCGGATGGTATCGAGAGCGCCGCCGAAGTCCTTCGCGCGGATCTGCTCGATAAAGCGGGGGATGTTGATGTTGACGGGGCAACCCTCAACACAGAACGGCTTCTTGCAGTTGAGGCAGCGCTCGGCCTCGGCCAGCGCCATCTCCTCGGTGAAGCCCTTGTCGACGGGGCGGAAGTCGCAGGCGCGCTCGGCAGCCGGCTCCTCGTTATCGGGGGTGCGGGGCGACTTCATATCGGCAACGAAACGACCGTTAACTAGTGGCATGCGCAGCTCTTTTCCTCATAGGCCTTGAGGGACTCGCCCTCTTCGGAACGGTAAGCGGCCTGGCGGGCACGAAGGTCATCCCAGTCGACCAGGGTGGCATCGAAGTCGGGGCCGTCGACGCAAGCGAACTTGGTCACGCCGCCCACCTCGACGCGGCAGCAGCCGCACATGCCGGTGCCGTCAACCATGATGGGGTTGAGTGACGCGGTGATGGGGGTGTCGTACTTCTGGGCGGTGAGGGTCGAGAACTTCATCATCGGAACGGGGCCGACGCAGAAGACCTGGCTCACGGCCTTGTCCTGCAGCAGGCGCTCCAGCGGAGCGGTGACAACGCCCTGCTCGCCGTAGGAGCCGTCGTCGGTGGTGATGTGGATGTGGTCCTCGTCGAGGAGCTCGCGGAACTGGTCCTCCATGAGCAGGAGGTCCTTGGTGCGGGCGCCCATGATGGCGTGCACCTCGTGGCCGGTCTCGACCAGGTGCTTGGCGACCGGGAAGGCAATTGCCAGGCCGACGCCGCCGCCAATGACGGCGCAGGGGCCCTCGGCCATCTCGGTGGGAACGCCCAACGGGCCCACGACGTCGCGCAGCGACTCGCCGGCCTCGTAGGTGGACAGCATCTCGGTGGTCTTGCCGATCACCATGAAGATGAACTCGACCCAGCCCTCGTCACCGTTCCAGCCGGCCAGGGTAAACGGGACGCGCTCGCCCGTCTCGTTGGCGCGGACCATGAGGAACTGTCCAGCGTGCGCATGCTTGGCGATTGCAGGCGCCTCAATGCGGAACTTGAACACCTTCTCCGAGAACTGCGTCTTCTCCAGGATCTTATACATAGAACCCCTCTCTTGTTAGGGCTGCCGAACCGTGCCTCCACGGAAATGGACGGTAGCCCGAATAAAACCGTACGCGCACAGGCGTTGTGCAGACATACGGTGCAAATTATACCCTCATGGACATGCTGTTTACGTGTGTCTTCGGCGGTTGGGAAAAGGGTTTATCCACTTCGACCTACCAAATAGGGATAGGTTTATTTTGGTCGGTTTTATCAGGCAAAACGGCAAAGGGGGCCGGCCTCGGGTTGTGATGAGGCCGGCCCCCTTTGGGGTGTTATGCGTGTATGGCAGCGCGGGGTTTATTGCGATGCGGCCACCGCGGCGTTTCCGCAGATAAAACCTGCCAAAATTAACATCCCTAAACGGTAGGTTTTAGTGCTTGCCGTTGGCGGAGGCGGCGCCGTTGACGTGGTCGCGGGCATAGATCACGCCGTGCACGATGGCCAGGCCGGCGGCGTCGGCGGCGCGGGCGCAGGTGTCCTGGAAGTCATCGGCCTCGCGGGCGCGCAGCTGTTTGAGCACATAGTCTGCCACGGCCATCTTGCCGGGAGGGTTGCCGATGCCGGTGCGGATACGGCTAAAGTCGCGGCTGCCCATCTTGTCGATGATGGAGCGCAGACCGTTGTGACCGGCATGGCCTCCGCCCGCCTTGACGCGCACGTCACCGGCGGGAATGTCGAGCTCGTCGTGAATCACGAGCAGCTCCTCGGCCTTGATCTTGTACTCGCGGCAGAGCTTGGAGATGGGGCCACCCGAGGTATTCATATACGACTGCGGCTTGACCAGCACGATCTGGCGCTTACCGCCCTCTTCCTCGGGATCGTTGATGTTGATGAGCGCGACCTCGGCGCCGGCCTGGTTTTTCCAGTACGTGACGCCGGCCTGACGGGCCAACTCGTCGATCGCCTTAAAGCCGGCGTTGTGGCGGGTTTCGGCATATTCCTCGCCCGGGTTGCCAAGCCCGGCAACCATGCGAATCTTAAGCGGCTGTGCGGCTGCCATATTTGTCCTTCCGTTACACATAAAAGTTTAATCAACGACAAAGGCTACCACGCCCGCCGAAGGCGAGACTTCGTTTCAGCGAAATCCCACCAGACAAAAGCGCGGCCGCGGCAGAGCGAGCCGTCGGAACAGAAGAAACCCCCGCGCGACCTTTGCGAAGCAAGGGGGAGCGCGGGGGTTTCTTCTGTTCCGACGGCGATGCGCCGGGTTGCAAGGACGATGCGATTACAGCGCGAAGTCGCCGCCGACGAGCGTGGAGACGGGCTCCTCGTGGTAAACGGCGGAGATGGCCTGAGCGAACTCCTCGGCGACCGAGATAGTCTTGATCTTGCCGCCGACCTCGACGGGGATGGCGTCGGTGACGACGCACTCGACGATGGGGGCATCGTTCAGGCGCTCGATGGCCGGACCGGAGAAGATGCCGTGGGTGGCGCAGACGTAGATGTCACCGGCGCCCATAGCCTTGAGCTCCTTGACGTTGGCGCACAGGGTGCCAGCGGTGTCGATCATGTCGTCGTTGATGATGCAGGTCTTGCCCTTGATGTCACCGATGATGCCCATGACCTCGGCGGCGTTGTGGCGCGGACGGCCCTTGTGGGCGATGGCCAGGTCGCAGCCGAGCATGTCGGACAGCTTCTTGGCGGCCTTGGCGCGACCCACGTCGGGGGAGACGACAACCAGGTTGTCGGTGTCGAAGTGCATGTCGTTGTAGTACTGGCCAAACAGCGGCAGTGCGGACAGGTGGTTAACCGGGATATCGAAGAAGCCCTGGATCTGGCCCTGGTGCAGGTCGAGGGTGATAATGCGGTTGACGCCGGCGCGCTCGAGCAGGTTGGCGACGAGGCGGGCGGTGATGGGCTCGCGCGGGCCGGCCTTGCGGTCCTGGCGGGCATAGCCGTAGTGGGTGATAACGGCGGTGATGGAGCGGGCGGATGCGCGCTTGGCAGCGTCGGTGGCGATGAGCAGCTCCATGAGCATGTCGTTGACGTTGCCGCCGGCCACGGACTGAATCAGGAAGACGTCGGCGCCGCGGACGGTCTCGTCGTAGCGGGCGTAAATCTCACCATTGGCGAACTGCTTTAGCGTAAGGCCCGAAAGCTCGACCCCAAGGTACTCAGCAATCTTCTGAGCGAGGGGACGGTTGGAGGAACCGGAATACACGCGGATGGACTTGCGCATATTCTCCGACTTCTCGGGATCATTAATCGGCATTACCCTTCTCCTTTATACATCGAATGCCATATAGATGCCTTGTTGCATTGTAACCGCGCGGCGGGGTTTATCGGGTCCTGATAACGTCTTTACCGCCAACGGACACGAACCGACCACTCATCCGGTTGCGCAGGTCACGATAGAAAAAGGAGCCGCCCCCATGGAGCAGCTCCTTTTGTGCTTGGTAAAACGTTATACCTCGTCGTCCTCGTGCAGGCGGCGGCGGTAATCGGCGGCCCAGCCCTCAATATTTACCTGACGGGCGCGGCCCAGACCGAGCGCGTCTGCCGGGACCGGCTCGGTGATGACGGAGCCAGCGGCCACGAGCGCGCCGTCGCCGATCTGGGCGGGCGCGACCATCATGGTGTCGGAGCCAATGAAGGCGTCCTTGCCGATGACGGTCTTGTGCTTGTGCACGCCATCGTAGTTGCAGGTGATGGAGCCCGCGCCCACGTTGACGCCGGAGCCCATGGTGGTGTCGCCGATGTAGGACAGGTGCGGCACCTTTGAGCCCTCGCCGATCGTGGACTTCTTGATCTCCACGTGCGTGCCGGCCTTGGATCCGTCGAGCATGTGGGTGCCCGGGCGCAGGTAGGCGCGCGGGCCGCAGTCGACGCCGTTCTCGATGACGGCCTCGATGGCGATGGTCTCGTCGATGACGCAGCCGCTGCCGACGGTGGTGTCGGTGAGGCGGCTGTTGGGGCCGAGCTGGCACTCCTCGCCCACGGTGACGTGGCCGATCAGGTGCGTCTGCGGCCAGACGACGGTGTCGCGGCCGATGGTGGCGTCGGGGCCGATCCAGGCCTGCGTGGGGTCGATGAAGGTAACGCCCTCTGCCATCCAGTGCTCGTTGATGCGGTCGCGCGCGATGGCGGTGAGCTGCGCGAGCTGGATGCGGCTGTTGACGCCCAGACCGTCGCGGTAGTCGTCGCAGTGGAAGATGGAGACTGCCTGGCCGTGACCCTTGAGGATTTCGAGCATGTCGGGCAGGTAGTACTCGGACTGCGCGTTGTCGTTGCCGATCTCGTTAATGTGGGCGGCGAGCTGCGCGCCGTCGAAGGCGTAGCAGCCGGCGTTGCACTCGAGTAGCTCGGCGGCCTGCTCGGGCGTGCAGTCCTTCTGCTCGATGATGCGCTCGATCTGACCATCGGCGCCCAGTTTGATGCGGCCGTAGCCAAAAGGATCGGGCGGGGTCATGGTCATGACGGTGCAGGCGAGCTCGCCGGTGGCGACGGTCTGTGCGAACTTGGCGACGGTGTCGGCGGTGATGAGCGGCAGGTCGCCGTTGAGCACGACGACGGGGCCTTGCGTGATGCCGCAGGCCTCGAGCGCGACCTTGACGGCGTGGCCGGTGCCCAGGCGCTCGGTCTGCTCGACGCACTCGACCTTGGTGGCGCTGTTGGCGTAGGCGCCATCGATGAGGGCACGCATCTCGTCGGCGTGGCTGCCGATGACGACCACGACGCGGCTGCAGCCGGCCTTGATGGTGGCGTCGACGATCCACTGAACCATGGGCTTGCCCAGGATCTTGTGCGAAACCTTGCAGTGGTTCGACTTCATGCGGGTGCCCTCGCCGGCAGCGAGGATAATTGCGGTTGCGTCCATGTGATCTCCTGTTACGTTATAGAGACGTGTGTTTGGAAACGATACACGGCGCAATATGATACCGCAGGCATATGATGAGCGCGTAACGATTGGTTTGCGGCGGTTGAGGCTTGCGCCGCCGGCGTGGCGTTTGCGCTGGTTGCGTGCGGCGTTGGCGGTGCTGCGGAGCTGTTGTTTGAGCGAGGGGACGGGGGTGCCCGTGGACAACATACGAGAGGAGTTTGGCGGCGAGCCCGTCGCGGCATTCTCGATGTCGCATCCGGCTGTGCCGGCACTCTATATAGTGCTGACGCTGGGGCTCACTATGTTCTCGATGCAGCCGGTACTGATTGCGCTGTCACTTGCGGGCGGGCTGGCGTATGGATTTGCGACGCGTGGGGCTGCCCGCACGCTGGGCGCGCTCCGCTGGCAGCTGCCGGTGATTTTGATCGTCGCGGTGCTCAATCCGCTGTTTAGCGCCTCGGGCTCGACGGAGCTGTTCCGTATTGGCATGCGCGCGGTGTATCTGGAGAGCATGGTATACGGCCTGTGCATGGGCGGGCTGTTTGTGGCGAGCGTGCTGTGGTTTGAGGCGGCGGCGTCGATGCTCGAATACGACAAGGTGCTCGCGCTGCTGGGCAATGCCGCACCGGTGATTGCGCTCATGATCTCGATGTGCATGAGGCTTATCCCGCAGTTTTTGCGCCGCGGCCGCACGGTGCTGGCGGTGCAGGACGCGATCGATGTGCCGGGCCGCGCGCCGGCCGACCCCGTGCGTTCGCGTTTGCGGGCATCGAGTGTGTTGATGGGCTGGGGTATGGAAGATTCGCTGGAGCGCGCGGACGCCATGCGCTCCCGTGGGTGGGGCGCCGCGACGCGTCGAACGACGTATGCGCGGTATCGACTGGGGCGCAGCGACGTTGCCGCGCTGGTTGGGCTTGCGTTGTTTGGCGTGGCCACGGCGGCAGTGGCGTGGACCGCGACGACGCAGTATTCGTTTTATTCGCAGCTCTCGGTGCCGGCGCCGTGGCCGGGCTATGTCGTGTACGCTGCCTGGATGGTGCTGCCTTGCGCGTTGCATGCGATTGATGAGAAGAGGTTTGGCTGATGGCTCGGTTTGATAGGAGCTCGGCGGCGGGTGTGGCATATGGCTCGGCCGCGCCGGCGATTGAGGTGCGAGGCCTTAGTTTTGCCTATCCCGGGGCCGAGGCACCGGTGCTCGAGGGACTTGATTGGCGTGTTTCCCAAGGTGCGTTTGCGCTGCTGGTGGGTGGTACTGGGTCGGGCAAATCGACGCTACTCTCGCTGCTCAAGCCCGAGATCGCTCCGGCGGGCGAGCGCACTGGTGATGCGCGCGTGCTGGGTGAGAACGTTGCCGATATGGACGTCCGGGCGTCCGCGGAGCGCGTGGGCTACGTGTTTCAGGATCCCGAGAACCAGATCGTGTGCGAGACCGTGTGGCACGAGATGGCGTTTGGCCTGGAAAATCTGGGTATGTCGCGCGACGAGATGCGCCGTCGCGTAGCCGAGACCAGCTATTTCTTTGGGCTGGAGGATTGGCTCCACCGCGATACCGATACGCTTTCGGGCGGACGCAAGCAGCTGCTGTCGTTGGCGGCCGTGCTGGCCTTGCGCCCGCGCGTGCTGCTGCTCGACGAGCCCACGTCCCAGCTCGATCCCGTTGCCGAGAAAAATTTTCTGCACGCGCTGTTTCGCGTGAACCGCGAGCTGGGTTGCACGGTTGTTGTGGCAACGCACCAGCCGCGCCCGATGCTCGAATATGCGACGTGTGCGTACCGGATTGAGGGCGGCCGCGTGCGCGAGGTGGTTGACCTGGCGAGTTTGGGTAGTCGCGAGGGACTTTTGGCTTTGGACTCTTGCCGGCCCGCGCAGGGGGCGGCGACGAGTGCGGCGGCAGCTATTCGCGAGGGCTGGTTTCGCTACGACCGAGCTACCGGCTGGGTGCTGTGCGGACTCGATGTGGCGTTTTCGACTGGCGCGGTGCATGCGATTGTGGGCGGAAACGGCTGCGGCAAGTCGACGATGCTCTCGGTACTGGCCAAAACGGTCAAGTTGCAGCGTGGTCGCATGGTGCGTGGGGCGGCATCGGCGACGCTGCTGCCCCAGAATCCCAAGGCGTTGTTGGTTGCCGAGACGGTGCGCGACGAGCTGATGGAATGGGCTTCGGCCTGCGGGTACGACGAGGCTATGGCGCGGGAGCGCGCGGCGAGTCTGGGGCTCGCGGACTTGGGGGAGCGCCACCCCTATGACCTTTCGGGCGGACAGTGTCAGCTGCTTGCGTTGGCAAAGCTGCTGTTGATCGGCCCCGAACTGCTATTGCTCGATGAGCCCACCAAGGGTTTGGACCTGGCCAGCCGCCGCATCATCGCCCGCGCCCTGCGCGACCATGCGCAGGCTGGCGGCACCGTCGTCATGGCGACGCACGACCTGGACTTTGCCGAGCAGGTTGCCGATGACATTTCCATGATGTTTGATGGCGAGATCGCCTGCATGGAGCCGCCGACCGACTTCTTTGCCGACAACGTGTTTTATAGGGCGTGATGGGATGGCGGATTATCGCATCGTGCGCCTACTCGCAAAACTGGAGATACCGCTGCTGCTGGCGGTGCCAGCCGTGATGGCTGCGGCGTTGCTGGCGGGCGTTGAACAGGCGGCGCTTGCCATGCTTGTCGTGGTGGCGCTGGTGCTCGCGCTGTTCTTTGCGGGCTACGAGGCGTCGCGCCCGGGCTTACGCCAGATTATGCCAACGCTGGTTCTGGCGGCGTTGGCTGCGGCGGGGCGCATTCTGTTTGGCCCCATTCCCGACTTTAAACCGGTGAGCGCCATCGCCATTATCGCGGGGGCGACGCTTAGTTGCCGCAATGGTTTTATGGTTGGCGCGCTGGCGGCGCTGACCAGCAATTTCTTTTTTGGACAGGGCATGTGGACGCCGTGGCAGATGTATGCCTGGGGGCTCGTGGGATACGTTGGCGGTGCGCTGGCGCATGCCGGCGCTTTTGATCGCGCCGATGGCACCGTGCGTATGCCGGCGCTGTTGATCTACGGCTTTGCTTCGGGTTTGCTGTACGGCGTTGTGATCAACGCGTATGACATCATTGGGTTTGTACAGCCGCTCACGTGGGCGGGTGCCATGGCGCGTCTTGCCACCGCCGTACCGTTCGATATCACGCACGGCCTTGCGACCTGCGTGTTTTTGGTCGCCCTGTACAAGCCTTGGTGTCGCCGCATCAACCGAGTCGTCGTGAAGTACGGACTGTAGGGCTGGTTGCGCCGGGGCGGGAATCAATACTGCCGAAGTGCCATTTTAAAACTATGCCGGTTTACGGGGCCAGATTGGCACAAGCAGACCATGCCGGCTATTTTTGAAATAGAGCAAGCCGTTTACCTGCGGTTTTATTATTTCGGAATTGCGTATGGTTGGGGGTTCGCGATTTAGCCCCGTAAACTGGCATAGTTTTGGAATGGCCGGCTGATATGACGGGCGTCGTGACCCTCAAGAGCCAAATTGATCCGTTTTCTTCCGTCTCCAGACGTCCCCGGGGAATCAGCTGAACTCGCCCGCCACGAAATCAGCCTATCTACTACGTTTGACCCGACACCCCCAAACACAACCGCGTTTTATGAAAAACCGCAGGCTTTCTACCTGCGGTTTTCTTTTTGCGTTGTTCGCTGTGGTTGAGGGTGGTGGCTTAAACGTAGCAGATGGGCGTGTTTCGTGGCGGATGGGTCACGTGGATACCACCACGAGGCCCAAAATGATTCGTTTTCCTCCGTCCCCAGGGGATCAGCTGGGGCTAGAGCTCTAGCGTGAGGGTGACGGGGCAGTGGTCGCTGCCGAAGATGTCGCCGCGGATGCCGGTGTCGCGTACGTTGTCGGCGATTGCGTCGCTTACCAGGAAGTAGTCGATGCGCCAGCCGGCGTTGTTCTTGCGGGCATTAAAGCGATAGCTCCACCAGCTGTAGACGCCCTCGACGTCGGGGTTTGCCGCGCGCCAGGTATCGGTAAAGCCGGCGTTGAGCAGCTCGGTAAACTTGCCGCGCTCCTCGTCCGAAAAGCCGGCGTTGCCGCGGTTGGACTTGGGGTTCTTAAGGTCGATCTCCTCGTGCGCCACGTTAAAGTCGCCGCAGGTCACGACGGGTTTGCCGGTCTCGCGCTCGAGCGCGTTCAAAAAGCCGCGGTAAGCATCGTCCCAGGCCATGCGCACGTCGATGCGGGCGAGTTCGTTTTGCGCGTTGGGAGTGTAGACATCCACAAACCAGAACTTGTCGAACTCCAGCGCGCAGACGCGGCCCTCGGTTGCGGCTTGGGCGACGAGTACGGCCGCCTCGTTCTCGCCGGCGTAGGGTAGCAGTGCGTCGGCGTGCAGCACGCGCAGCGGTTCCTGGCGGCTAAAGACCGCAGTGCCCGAATAGCCTTTACGCTCGGCGTAGCTCCAGGTTTGGTGATAGCCGGGCAGGTCAATATCGACCTGGCCTTCTTGCAACTTGGTCTCTTGCAGCGCCAGGATATCGACGTCGAGTTCTTGCGCGATCTGGATAAAGCTCGGGTCCTTTTTGAGCACGGCGCGCAGGCCGTTGACGTTCCACGAGGCGAAAGTGTAAGTCTGAGGCATGGTGTCCTTTCGACGGGGTTGGCAGGCTTAAGATTAGCGCAACAGGGGCGGGGTGGGCTCCGCGCATGCTGACTTAAAGGTCGCATGCTGGGACATCGCCCGACGCCGCCCGATCAACAAGGACGGAGGGCTCATATGACGCAGGCAATATCGGACCCCAGGCAGGCGTCCGCCGCGCTGGCGGATCTGTTTGACACCCACAAGCGCGTGGTCTTCTTTGGCGGCGCTGGTGTTTCCACGGCAAGTGGCATCCCCGATTTCCGCAGCGTGGACGGCCTGTATCACCAGCAGTTTGCCTACCCGCCCGAGACTATGCTCTCGCATAGCTTTTATGAGACACATCCGGCCGAGTTCTTCGACTTTTACCGCACCAAGATGATCGCGCTTAACGCTAAGCCCAACCGCTGTCACACCAAGCTGGCCGAGCTGGAGCGCGCCGGCAAGCTTGATGCCGTGGTGACGCAAAACATCGACGGCTTGCATCAGATGGCGGGCTCGCAGCGCGTGTTCGAGCTGCACGGATCGGTCCATCGCAACATTTGCCAGTCGTGCGGCGCGGTCTATAGCGCCGAGTGGATTTGCTCGCGCGAGCACGAGGACGCCGCGGGCGTGCCCGTGTGCCCCGCGTGCGGTGGTCGCATCAAGCCCGATGTGGTGCTTTCTTGCGACATCGCGGCCGCGTTTGCGTTCTAGCCCGTGTGCGCGGATACAATAGAAAGACTGAGTGCAAAGCGACCCCGCCGCCAGCTCCCCAAGCTCGGCGGCGTGGGCATTTTAGGAGGATGTTCATGGCGAACGACAGCAAGACATGGCGGTGCGGAAAGTATGAGCTCAGCTTTGACCGTCCGCGCATCATGGGCGTCCTCAACGTGACGCCCGATTCGTTTAGCGATGGCGGGGAGCACTTCGACCCGGATGCCGCCATCGAGTACGGCCTGGCGATGCTCGACGCCGGCGCCGACATCATCGACGTAGGCGGCGAGTCCACGCGCCCCGGCTTTACCCCGGTTAATCCCGACGAGGAGGCTCGCCGCGTGCTGCCCGTGGTGCGCGCGCTGGCCAAAGAGGGCGCCATCGTCTCGATCGACACGCGTCACGTGGCGGTTGCCAAGGCGGCCGTGCGCTGCGGCGCCTCGATCGTCAACGACGTGACCGGCTTCACCGATCTCAAGATGGTCGAGTTTGTTAAGACGAGCACCTGCGGCGTCATCGTGATGCATGCCGGCGAGGTCGCCGCGCCCACCCGCACGCACGCAACGGTGCAGCTCGATACCTCGGCAGCGGCGTTTGTTGCCGAGAAGGCGCGCGAGGCGGCTGCCGAGGCCGCGCGTGAGGCCGAGAAGCCGGCTCGCCGCCGTCGCGGCAAGTTGCTGGGCGAGCCTAAGCCGGAGGCCAAGCTTCCGGGCGGCGTGGTGCAGCCCTCGTTGCCGTTTGGCGAACCGGAGGCCACGTCCGAGCCTTCAAGCGAGCAGGAGACGCCGGCCGCCGAGCAGGCTGCTGCCGCCGAGACCGTCGCGCCCGCGCCCGAGGCCACGCCCGCAGCCACCGAGGCCGCATCGGAGTCCAATGACCGCCTGGCCGCCATGATGCGCCGCAGCGCCCGCCGCGAGGAAGCCTACGTGCCCACCTCGCAGCTCCGCCGCTTCACCCTGCCCGATTCGGCGCCCATCATGCGCCGCGTCATGGGCTTTCTGTCTGACCAAGCCCGCACGCTCATCCATGCCGGCGTGTCGCGCGACCGCATCTGCATCGATCCTGGCCCGGGCTTTGGTAAGTCGGCTAACGAGGACATCGTCATCCAGCGCGAGACTGCCAAGATGGCGTCACTGGGCTATCCGCTCATGTGCGCCGTGTCGCGCAAGCGCTTTGTGGGCGCCGTCTCGGGCGTGACCGAGGCCGCCGAGCGCGATGCCGCTACGTTTGGCGTGTGCCTGGGCGCCATCCAGGCCGGTGCCAACATCGTGCGCGTGCACGACGCCGCGGGTTTTGCGCAGTTCTTGAACGGCTACTGGGCGGTTGCCAAGCCGCAGCCGCGCCGCGCGTTTGTGGCCGTGGGATCCAACTTGGGACATCGTTGCGACAACATCCGCGCCGCGCGCGACATGATCGCCGAGATTCCACTTACCTGCGTGTCCAACTCCTCCAAGATCTACGAGAGCGAGCCGGCCTACGAGACGCGCCAGGACGCGTTTGCCAACGCCGTCATCGAGATCAAGACCGAGTTGGCGCCGCTGGTGCTGCTCGACGAGCTCATGAAGATCGAGGCCGAGCTGGGCCGCGACCGTTCTAAGAAGGCCAAGGTCAACGGCCCGCGCACCATCGACTTGGACCTGCTGTGGATGGACGGCGAGACCCACGGCGGCAAAAAGCTGCGCCTGCCGCATCCGCTGATCGGCGAGCGTGACTTTGTGCTGGTGCCGCTCGAGGATCTGATGCACGACCCGGCGCGGTTCTTCCGCTACAACGGCGTCGAGGTCAAGGAGCCCGAGGATCGCGTGGGCCATATCGTGGGCGAATTGGGGCGTATGTAGATGATCGAGATGAATGCTGTTGCCGCTGGCACCGAGCTCGACGCGGCGCGCGACGCGGGCCGCGAGGGTGCGTCCGCGGGCCGGTGCGCGTGGAGCGCGGGCGATGCATCGCTGACGTTTTCGCTGGTCGTGCGCCCCGATGTGAACATGCACGCCTTCCACGGTCTGCCGTTTGTGGCCGCAATGGGCATGATGGACGCGCTCGCGGGCACGGCCGCAACGCCGGGCCTGGGGCTTGCCGGCAAGGTGGGCATCCAGTGGCCGAGTGGCATCGTGTGCGGCGCGCCTGCGTTTGAGACGTCGCTCGCGCGCGTCGCCGTCAACGGCGGTGCCGGTGCCGCGGGCATGTTTGCCGCGGTGACGGTTGATATTGAGCGTGCGGCGCTGGGTGAGCTTGGCGTGGATATGGCAGATGAGGCGCTGATCGAGGCATTGGCCGCCGCTGTGCTGACCCGCGTGGACGCTTGGGCGGTTGTTGCCAACACGCCGCAGGGCGCCGCCGGCCCGCTGGCCCCGGTGCTGGGCGAGTACTTCGACATGGTGCCGCTGCTGGGTCGCCAGGTTGCGGCGGTGTCGCCCAACGGCTTGCCGCTTGCGGTCGGCGTGTTTGCGGGCCTGGACATCTGGGGCCGCGCGACCATCAAGACCGACGCCGGCGAGCAGGAGTTTCCGCCCGAGGCCGTACGAATTCGCGGGCTGTAACGAGAGGCGCCAGCGCTCAAAGATAACGATGACAACAAGACCCTCCTCGGCCTGTGCCGGGGAGGGTTTCGCCTATCTGGGGAATGGGTTGCCAGCGCCCTATTCCTCAAAACTGAAAAATTTTCGGTTTTGAGGAATAGGACCAAAGCAGATTGTTATTTGGCAAGGTATATTCGATGTAAGCGCTATTCCTCAAAACTGAAAATTTTTCGATTTTGAGGAATAGCAAACATCGGGTGTAGGGAGGATGCCAATGAAGCTCATCAATAGGACGTCGTATATGGATACGCTGACGAGTCTTATCGGTGTGCCCGACATCAAGGTCATCACGGGCATCCGGCGCAGCGGAAAATCCAAGCTGCTCGAGTCCCTCCGCGATTACGTGGAGACCAACCTGCCTGATTCAAATGTCATTCATATCAACTACAACCTCGATGAGTTCGAGGACCTGCTCGAATATCACGCTTTGCTTGCTTATGTAAAAGAGCGTCGGGTGTCCGGCACGCAAAACTTTCTGCTTATCGATGAGGTTCAGATGTGTAGCGGCTTTGAGCGCGCAATCAACAGCCTTCACGCATCCGAGCGGTATGACATCTTTATTACGGGGTCAAATGCATTTTTGTTATCGAGCGACCTATCGACGCTCTTTACGGGGCGCACGTTCGAAATCGAGGTGTTCCCGTTCTCGTTTGAGGAGTATCGCTCTTACGACGGTAAGGGCGAGGTCGACCATGATTTTGATGAATACGCACATGCCGGCGGCATGTCCGGTTCGTATCCTTACCGAACGCAGGAGCAACGCTATCAATATCTCTCCAACGTTTTTAAAACGTTGATCGTGAGGGATATCGTGCAGCGGCATAACGTCAGAAACGAATCGGCGCTGCTGCGTATTGCTGACTACATGATGGACAACGTCTCCAACATTACGTCGGCTCGCAATATAACGGATAGCCTGAATGCAGATGGGCTAAAGATCACGAACAAGACGGTGGGCACATATATGGGGTATCTGTGCGACGCATTTGCCTTCTATAAGGTTCGACGGTATGACATTCGCGGCAAGAAATACCTCAAGAGCGGCGAGAAGTACTATCTGGCGGACCATGCGTTTAAATATGCGCTGCTTGGTACGCGCGATATGGATTGGGGACGCGTATACGAGAACATGGTGGCAATCGAGCTGCTGCGGCGCGGATACGAAGTGTACGTCGGCGTGCTTTATAAAAAGGAAATTGACTTTGTAGCTATCAGGCGAAGCGAGAAGCTCTATATCCAGGTGAGCGATGACATTAGCTCGGACAAGACGTTTGAGCGGGAAATCTCGCCGCTCTTGAGCATTGCCGACGCGTATCCCAAGATGATTCTCGCCCGCACGCATCACGAGACTACGGATCGCGATGGGGTGCAGATAGTGGACCTGGCGAGGTGGCTTTGCGGCGAGGCGTAGCAGAAAGCCCTATTCCTCAAAACTGAAAATTTTCGATTTTGAGGAATAGGGCTGCCGCGTTGCCTGGTCCGCTGCTCGCGCTTGTGTCGCGCTCGGCTAAGGCCCCTGTCTTACCCCAGCTCCCGCATGCGGCGGTAGATTTCGCAGATACCCTTGATGGTGAGCTGTCCGTCGACCACGTCGAAGGCATCGGTCGAATCGGCGACGATGCTGGCGAGACCGCCCGTGGCGATAACGGTGGCATCCTCGCGGCCCAGCTCGCGCTTCATGCGCGCGACCAGGCCCTCAGCCATGGCGGCGGCGCCCGTTACGGCGCCGACCTTGATGCACTCCTCGGTATCGCGGCCGATGGCGTGCTCGGGCGCCTCGAGCGGCACGCTGGCGAGCTTGGCGGCACGGGCGGCAAGCGCGTCCATGGAGATGCGAATGCCCGGCGCGATCGCTCCGCCAATGTAATAACCGTCCTCATCGATGACGTCGATATTGGTCGCGGTGCCAAAGTCCACCACGATCGCCGGCGCGCCATAGAAGGTCTCGGCAGCGACGGCGTTGGCGATGCGGTCGGCACCAACGGCCTGGGGGCGCGCCGCCCGCAGCTTGGTTACGGCGGCCGTCTGCGGCCCGATGACGATGGCGTCCGCGGCAATGCGGTCGGCCACGGCGTGCCACTCGCGCGAGAGCTGCGGCACCACGCCCGCAAAGGCGATCGCGTCGACCGCATCGAGCGAAAGGCCGTACATCTTAAAGAAACCCATCAGGCGCACATGGATCTCGTCGGCGGTATAGGAGCGGTCGGTGGGCATGCGCCACGACTGCACCAGCTCGTCTCCGTCAAACAGGCCCATGGCCGTCTGCGTGTTTCCCATATCGATAGCGAGCAGCATGTCTACTCCCGGTGTCGGCATAAAAGGACGCGCACCATTGTATACGTGCCGTCGACGGCGCTCGGCTGCGATTCGTTTACGGTGATAGGGGCTGAGGGGTTTAAATATGAAGGAATTATGCTCTACGAGATTTTCCTTGCCGTTTACCGAACTCCCGCGTAATATTCTTTCTTGCGCACATGAGGCGCCCAGACATTGCGGGGTGGAGCAGTCTGGTAGCTCGCCGGGCTCATAACCCGGAGGTCGTAGGTTCAAATCCTGCCCCCGCGACCAAGAACTTGCAGCTCGTCGGCCTAGCCGGCGAGCTTTTTTGTTATTTCGGGACCGTGTTTTCGGTCCAATTCTCGGCCTCTCAAACAAAATCTCGATCTGTAACATCTAGACCCGATTTGGGCGGCTAGGTGTTACAGATTGAGATGTTTCGGCAGGACGGTCTTCGTTTGTCTAAATCTGTAACACGAGGGACGGTTTTTACTGAGTAACTGTTACAGATCTAGATCTTTCGGCAGGCTAGATTGGTTCGTCTCAATCTGTAACAGTTGCTCGGCAAAATAGGGCCTAACTGTTACAGATTGAGACAAACCGACGGGCCGTCCGCTCCATCCACCTGCCGCCACCTGATATTCGCCGATTTTCGTTGTGCCGCTGTACCTCCATGCCATATCCTCTAGACAACTACGCGGCAACATCGCCGCCGCGCCTACAAGAGAGGAATGTCCATGACCGCACCTGCCACTAAGCTGCTCCAGCCCATTACGGTTGGCCCCCTTGAGCTCAAGAACCGCATTATGTTCCCGCCGCTCACCACCGGCTACGAGGAGCGCGACGGTTCCATTGGCGAGCGCAGCCTGGCTTTTTACGAGCGCCTGGCCCGTGGCGGCGTGAGCTACATCGTCATCGGCGACGTCGCTCCCGTTATGACCGCGAGCCCCACGCCCAAGCTGGCGACCGATGCCCAGATCCCCACGTTTAAGGCGCTGGCCGACGCCGTCCACAAGCACGGTGCCAAGGTCGCGCTGCAGCTGTTCCATCCCGAGTACGACGTGCCCGGTGTCGGCCGCATGGTCATGGGTTCCATGGCCGCTGCGAAAGCTGCGCAGGAGGCCAAGGCCGCCGGCGACGAGGAGGCCTTTGCCGCCAAGATGGCCGAGTCCAACGAGATTCGCAAGCAGGCCTACGCCAAGCTGCACCACGACATGCAGCACTTTGTGAACGAGGCCACCGTGGAGCAACTCACCCAGATCAAGGAGGCCATCGCTGCCTCGGCCGCTCGCGCACAGCAGGCCGGGATCGACGCCATCGAGGTCCACGGCGACCGCCTGGTGGGTTCGCTGTGCTCGGCCATCCTCAACAAGCGCACCGACGAGTACGGCGGCTCGTTCGAGAACCGCGTTCGCTACGCGCTGGAGGTCGTCGCCGCCATTAAGGAAGCCGCACCGGAGCTGATGGTGGAGTACAAGCTCCCCGTGATCATGGAGAACCCCGACGGCACGCCGCGCGGCAAGGGCGGCCTGCAGCCCGATGAGGCCTGCGAGTTTGCCAAGCTGCTCGAGGGCGCGGGCATCGACATGATCCAGGTCGCGCAGGCCAACCACACCGGCAACATGGGAGACACCATTCCGCCCATGGGCGCCATGCCCTACAACTGGACGCTGCCGGTGGCCGAGCGCGTCAAGGCCCTGGTCTCCGTGCCGGTGGCAACCGTCGGCCGCGTTGTCTCGGTCGAGGCCGGTGAGAAGATTCTGGAAGACGGCGCGGCCGACATCATCGCCTACGGCCGCTCGCTCATGTGCGACCCCGACATTGCGCTGAAGGCCGCCACGGGTGAGCCCATCCGCGAGTGCCTCAACTGCAACAAGGGCTGCGTCGACGCGATTCAAAACCGCAAATACATCTCGTGCGTGCTCAATGCCGAGAACGGCGACGAGGCGACCATCGCCATTAAGCCGGGCGAGGGCGACAAGAAGATCGCCGTGGTGGGCGGCGGTATTGCCGGCCTGGAGGCCGCGCGCGTGGCGGCCAAGCGCGGCTACGACGTGACCGTCTATGAGGCGAGCGATCATCTGGGCGGCCAGATTGTGCTGGCGGCCGCGCCTCCGCGCAAGGACGAGATCATGCGCTCGGTGGAGTATTACGAGAAGATTCTGCCCGGCCTGGGCGTAAAGGTTGAGCTCAACCATGCCGCTACGGCCGAGGACCTCAACGCCGCCGACGCCGCGATTGTGGCTGTGGGCGCGCACGACGTGGTCATCCCCGTTCCGGGCGCCGATTCGGACAAGGTCGTCTCGAGCTGGGACGTGCTGGCCGGCAAGGCGGAGCTCGCGGGCTGCGTCGCCGTTATCGGCGGCGGCCTGGTGGGCACCGAGACTGCCGAGTACCTGCTGCAGAACGGCTGCGAGGTGGCGATTGTCGAGATGCTCGACAAGATTGCCGCAGGCGAGTCCGAGACCATTCTGCCGCTGATTATGAACGACTTTGCCGCCCACAACGTTGAGCAGCATGTTAAGACCCGCCTGACCGCCATTACCGACGAGGGCGTGGAGGCCGTTCGAACCACCGAGGACGGCGCCGAGGAGCCGGTGAAGATCGCCTGCGATTACGTGGTGATGGCCGTGGGCTCCAAGGCCAACGGGTTTGACCTGGACGGCGTAACGGTGCCCGTGACCTGCGTGGGCGACTGCTCGGGCGAGCGCACCGCCGACATTGCGAGCGCCATTCGCACGGCGTATCACGCGGCCAACGAGCTCTAAGTAAGAAAGCTATCGCGTATTGAGTGGGCGGGGAGTGCCGTATCGGCGCTCCCCGCCTTTTTTGCCAATGAGGGCGCCCCTGACCAGCGGGTTCAGAAAATCCGAATTTCATGCACCAGAAAATCCGACTCCTTAGAACATGAAAATCCGAATCGCAACCACCCGAAAATCCGAATTTGCTACAGTGGAATAGAGGAATCAGAAAGCAGGAACTGGAAATCTGCGGGGGTGGCTCATGGCGGGCGAAAGGCTACATCGGGACGGATACATCCCGCGTATCGTGGATGCGCAAATCGAACGCTACCTTCGCGTCTTTGGCGCGGTCGAGATTGCGGGCACCAAGTGGTGCGGCAAGACGTGGGCCGCGCTTGAGCACGGGGCGTCCGCCTCGTATGTCGACGAGAATCTCGACCTCGCGCGTGCCGACCCGGCGATGATGTTGCTGGGAGACCGTCCGCATATTATCCATGAGTGGCAGCGAGTTCCCCAGATTTGGGACTACGTTAGACACGAGGTTGACCGCACCCGGGGCACGCGCGGCGCCTATATCCTCACGGGTTCCGCCACGCCTGCGTTTGGCTCAAAGACGGAGGCACCCGCGCATAGTGGAGCCGGCCGCATCGGCCGCGTCCGCATGTACCCCATGACGCTTGCCGAGACAGGTGAGTCCAGCGGCAAGGTGAGCCTGGCGGGCTTGTTTGAGCATCGTTTTGAGCCCTGTCGGTGCAATGGCGATACACCGGGGCTTGTCGAAGCCGCCTGCCGCGGCGGCTGGCCCGAGGCGATCGATATGGTTTCGGCTGACGCCCAGCTCATCGCTCGCGAATATCTCAACACTACGTTTTCGAGCAGCTTCCCGGCGGTTGGTCTCGACCCCGATATTGCTCGTCGAGTCTCCGCATCGATCGCGCGCAATCTGGGACAGGCGACCACGTATAAAACGATTCTTATGGATATGTTCGGTGCCGAGGGGGAACCCGCAGCGTTTGCCGACGAGACCAAGGTGCGCAGGTACCTGGATGCCCTCAAAGGCATGTTCATTCTCGAGGAGGTCCCCGGTTGGGTTCCCGCCGCGCGCGACAAACGACGCTTTACCGTCAAGCCCAAGCGCTATCTGGCAGATCCGAGCCTTGCTTGCGCCTTGCTAGGTATGTCCTTGCAGGCGCTGCTTGCCGACTGGCAGACATTTGGTCTGGTGTTTGAGAATTTGGTCATACGCGATCTTTCGGTCTACGCACGTTCGCTCGACCTGCTGGATAGCACGCCCGTGCGCTATTATCGCGACGATTCGGGCCTTGAATGCGATGCCATCGTGCAGCTAGCCGATGGACGGTGGGCCGCCTTTGAGATTAAGGTGAGCGAAGATAAGGCGAGCGCCGGCGTTGAGAGCCTCAAGCGCGTTCGCAAGAAGGTCTGTGGAAATCTTCGTTCACGCACACGCGAACCGGAGTTTATGGCCGTGATTGTGGGGGTGGGTGAGTACGCCCGCGAGGTCGAGGACGGTATCTACGTGATACCCGTGCGCGCGTTGGGGTGTTAAGGGGCGGCACGCCGTGTGCCCGCTGCCCGGTGCTGCGGATTGGTGCAAGTGGTCAGGTTTGTTTGCACCATGTCCTTGGCATATGGAAGAAGCTGCTATTCGTAATCTTTAGGTTGATTTCCGATCTCAGCCGAACACATTGAGCAAATAG